>NZ_JBSFIA010000035.1:0-114931 GCF_053597355.1 Streptomyces sp. NPDC001443 | reverse complement strand
AGGACCCAGGAGTCGCCGTCGCGCACCGCCCGCGTCTTCATGCCGGCCGCGTCCGAACCGGCGTCCGGCTCGGACAGGCAGTACGAGAACATGCCGTCGCCCTTGGCCAGCGGGCCCAGGTACTTCTTCTTCAGCTCCTGCGAGCCGGACAGGATCACCGGCAGCGAGCCCAGCTTGTTCACCGCCGGGATCAGCGAGGACGACACGCACACACGCGCCACCTCCTCGATCACGATGACCGTCGCGAGGGCGTCCGCGCCCGCGCCGCCGTACTCCTCGGGCACGTGCACGGCGTGCAGATCGTTCGCGACCAGCGCCTCCAGCGCCTCCTGCGGGAACCGCGCCTCCTCGTCCACCGCGGCCGCGAACGGGGCTATCTTCGCCTCGGCCAGCGAACGGATCGCGTCACGGAGCATGTCGTGCTCCTCGGACGGGCGGTACAGGTCGAAGTCAGACATGGCTCTCCTCAACGGCACTCAGTACCCTCATTTTGCAGCACTGAGTGCCAGACAGGAAAGGGGGTTCGGTCTACAGGCGTAGCGATTGACCGGAACAGGCATCCTGTCGACCGGATGCCGACCGGCGACGCGCCGCCCACAAACGGCTCCAGGCAGGTCAGGAACCATGAATGACACCGAGTGCCGCATTTTAGGGAACTGAGTGCCAGGTGGCTGATCGCGTTCACCGTCCCGGAACGCGGACGGGGCGACCCGCGGGGGCCGTACGGCCCCCGCGCCGGGAGACGCAGGGGCCTTGACCGTGCGACCGGCTATCCCTCGTCGCCGCCCCGGCGGCGTACGAACACGGCGACACCGGCGGCCACGGCGAGGACCACGGCGACGATCGCGGCCCAGACGCCGGCCGACAGCCCGTCGTCGTCCTTGTCGGCCTCGGCCGCCTGCGAGGACGGCGAGGCGGCGGTGCCCTCCGCGGCGGGCGCCGGCGACGCGGACGCGCTCGCCGTCGTGGCCGGGGTCGCGGTCGGCGACGCGGCGACCGGCTTCGCGCCCGGCGCGGCCGCCTTGAGCTCGAGGGTCGGCGCCGGGTTCTCCCCGTTCTCGTCCAGCTCGATCCAGCGGTCGGTGCGTCCGTCGGCGTAGGTCTGGAGCGTCTTGAAGGCCAGCTTCTTCGCGTCGGGCAGCTGCCTGACGACGACGGAGTACGCGGCGTCGGTACCGGTCTTCAGGGCCGGGCCCTTGACGGTGTATCCGTCGGCGTTCTCGGCGAACCGCCAGCCCTGGGGGCCTTCTCCGTACGTCACGTCGGCGGGGGCGATGCCCTCGGGCAGGACGACGCGGATCTGCGTGATCCCGGCGGTGTCGGACTCCGCCTCGGCGTCGAAGGCGATCTCGACGTTCTCGGCGAGTGCCTGGGCGTTCTCGGACTCCACCTCCACATGGGCGGCGGCCGGGCCGGCGCTCAGCAGGACGGCGCAGGCCGCCGCCGCGGCGGCCAGGGGCAGGTGTCGGGCGGTGCGGTACCGCTTCACGACGCGGAACATGGGTGTCTCCAGGTGTGGGGTGCGCGGAACGGCCGGACGGACCGCCGCCCCGGCAGGGGGTCGGTGGGCGCGAGCGAGCCGCGCCCGGGGAGGACCCCTGCGCACCACCACGTCGGCGAGCACCGACTCCTCGGGGGGCCGCCGGGCCGGCCGGGCGAACACGGGCGCCGGCGGCCGCGGTTCGGCCGGAACACGGCGGCCGCAGCACAGGGCCCAGGCCGTGGCCGCCCACGTCCGGACCGTCACGGCCGCCACGTCGAGGCCGCGCGCCAGCGACCAGCACACCGTGTCCGCGCGGTGCAGCAGTACGGCGACCAGTACGGCCGCCACGGCGTGCACCGCCGTCATCGTCGGCGAGCTCCGCGGGTGCCCGTGCCACGTCAGGTGGGCGTCTGCCGCGTGGGCCATGTGCCCGGGGTGTCCGGTCAAGGCCGTGGGCGGGGCGTTGCGCGTGGGCGCCGTCGTCAGCCAGAGGTGCAGCCCGGCCTGCGCGGCGGCGCAGACCGTCACGACCGAGGCCAGGGAGCGCGGGCGGCGGGTGCCGACGAGCCCGACGGCGAAGAGCGCCGCGGCCGCCAGGGCGCCGTGCCGCCAGGGCGCGGGCCCCTCGGTGACCAGATGGTGCGCGCTCACCCCGAGGGCCGTCCCGACGACCGCGAACACGGCTGCCCGCAGGACGGGCAGCGGCGGGCCGGGTACCGGGGTGCGGGGGCGGAGCGTGCGGGGCGTGGTCATCGCCCGCTCATCATGGGGCATCGCCCGCGTCGGCCGCAGGCCGCATCCCCGAAGAGGTCACCGGCCGCACCCGGGGGACGCAATGCCGGGCGGGCGCGCGGTCCCCCGGCCGAGCGGCCGGGCGACCCCTCGGACGAGTGGTCGCCGGGTGGCTCGACCGCTCGGCCGCGGTGTGTCGTGCCGGTTCAGTAGGGCAGTCCTTCGGCCGCCGCGCGCAGGGCGGTGCGCAGGGAGGTGTTCAGGCCGGTCTCCGAACGGATCGCCGCGGGCGCCGCCAGACAGTCCTCCACCGCCGCCCGCAGCGCCCCGTTGAACATCGCCGCGTGCACCTTCACCCGGAGACTGTCCGGACTGCTCCCGTCCCTGCGGGCGAACAGTTCGGCGAAGACCGGCAGCGCGTCGTCGTGGACCTGGAGCCACACGGCGTGCAGTCCCGGATCGGTACGGGTCAGGGAGATCAGCTCCCAGACGGCCTCCGGCGGTGCGAAGGCGTCACCCCACGCGCGGACGTCCTCGAGGTAGTCCCGCAGCGACATGTCCGCGGGCCAGGCACGCAGGGCCTCCGCGACGAAGTCCAGGCCCGCGATCAGCAGCGGTCTGACACAGCTCTCCTTGGTCGGGAAGTGCCGCCACAGGGTCCGGGCCGAGATGCCGACGGCCTGCGCGATCTCCTCCCCCGTGGTGCCGGTGACACCTTGCTCGGTGAACAGGCGGATGGCCGCGTGCGCGATCTCCACGCGGAGCGCGGACTTGCGCCGCTCGCCGAGCGTCGGTCGTCGCGCGGCCCGGTCCGCCGGAGCCGAACGCTCCATGGCCGATACCTCGTGCACTGTCGCTCCCCACCCCAATGCGTCTGGTCGACGCAGCATAGCCAGAGCCACATCTGACGCTTGCAGACATCTTGTCACTCAGTGACACGTCGTCTTACTCTGCCGATGTGACTACCGAGTAACTGACTCGTGAGTCACCTCCAGGCGCCCTCGGTGCACCAGACCGGCGGCCCCGGAACCTCACCCCACAAAGGCTCCTGGCCAGAGCCTCGTACCCCCGTGCCCGCCGGTACGCCGCCC
Organism: Streptomyces sp. NPDC001443; assembly: GCF_053597355.1. Taxonomy (NCBI): domain Bacteria; kingdom Bacillati; phylum Actinomycetota; class Actinomycetes; order Kitasatosporales; family Streptomycetaceae; genus Streptomyces; species Streptomyces sp. NPDC001443. Next base: position 111,625 of record NZ_JBSFIA010000035.1, on the reverse strand, counting down.
GCCCGGTCCGAGAGTCCGGGAGAGCACGAGGAGCGGGCCCGCTGTCCCATCCGCCTGATCCCGGACCGTCGCCGCCCACGGCGACCGTCCGGCGGTCGGCATGCGCGACGCACCAACTCGAACGACTCCCCACCCGGGACTTCAGGGGCCGTGTGCCCCGAAGTCCGTCTGCCAGCAGGAGCGAGCCGCATGAAGCGATCGATCGGACCATCCGGACCGCAGGACGCGTCGATGGAGACGCCCCGTCGGACCCAGCAGCCCCCCACAGCACCGCCCGCGGGCGAACGGCGGCCGGCCTCCGCCCGCAGCCGTCTGCTGACCACCGCGCTGGTCGCCGTGTGCGGCCTGGGCGCCGCCGCCCTGCCCGCCGCGGCCCAGTCCGCCGCGGCCGCCGTCGAGGCGACCGCCCCGACCGTCCCGCCGTTCTACACACCGCCCGCCCAACTGCCGGACACCAACGGCGCGTTGATACGCACCGAGCCGCTCCCCCTGGCGCTGAGCCTGCCCGGGGTCGACGGCCCGCTGCCGGGCACGGCGACCCGGCTGATGTACCGGTCGACCGACTCGGCCGGCCGGCCGATGGCCGTGACCGGCGCCTACATCGAGCCGGCCGCCGCCTGGAAGGGCAGGGGCCCGCGCCCGGTCGTGGCCTTCGCCCCCGGCACGATGGGCCAGGGCGACCAGTGCTCCGCCTCCCTCGCCCTGGAACACCCCATCGCCCTGAACGAAGGATCCGTCTCCGTCGGGTACGAGGCCCTGGCCATCTACCGGATCCTGAGCCGGGGCGTCGCCGTCGCGGTCACCGACTACGCGGGGCTCGGCACCACCGACCGCGTCCACACCTACGTCAGCCGCGTCGACGAGGGACACGCCCTCCTCGACGTCGCGCGCGCCGCCCGTACGGTGGCCGGAGGATCCGTCACCTCCGCGTCCCCGGTCGGTCTGTACGGCTACAGCCAGGGCGGGGGCGCCAGCGCCGCCGCCGCCGAACTCCAGCCCTCCTACGCACCCGACGTCCCCGTGGCCGGCACCTACTCGGGAGCGCCGCCGGCCGATCTGAACGAGGTGATGAAGGGCGTCGACGGCAGTTCCCTCGCGGCCGCCATCGGCTGGTCCGTCAACGGCATGGTGCAGAGCGACCCGTCGCTCGGGCCCGTCATCGACGCGCATCTCAACGCGGCCGGCAGGACGGCGCTGGCCAGGACCTCGACCATGTGCGTCGGTGACGCGCTGCTCACCGTCGGGGCCGTGTCGAGCACGCAGTGGACGACGGACGGCAGTTCGGTCGCGCAGGTGGTGGCCGGCGAACCCCGGCTGAAGTCCTTCATCGACGCCCAGCGCATCGGCACGCTCAAGCCCGCGGGTCCGGTGCGGGTGGTCACCGGCGTCAACGACGACATGGTGCCCCACGGGCAGGCCCGCCGGCTCGCCGCCGACTGGTGCGCCAAGGGCGCCGACGTCACGTACGTCCCGGTCAACCTGCCGAGCCTCGGGGAGAAGAACATCGTCAACCACTTCGCCCCGCTCCTGACGGACCAGGGCGATGCCATCTCGTGGCTGGTCGACCGGCTCGCCGGCCAGGCCACCCTCTCCAACTGCTGGCTGCTGCCCCTGCTCCCCTGAGCTCAGCCTCGGATCCAGGGGCCACCGCCGGGTGACCGGCCGCGTCAGGCACGACCTGCGCGGCCGGTCACCCGGTCGACGGGCCGACGGGCCGACGGGCCGACAGAATCGGTACACCGCCGGACAGTTCCTACGCGCCCCGGCGGACCCGGGCGGCCTTGCGGGCCTCGGCGAGCTGCCGGGCCTCGGCGGCGGCACGGCCGCCCCGGCCCGGGCGGGCACCCAGACCTCGGAAGGGGGCCCCGCCGCGCTGCCGCTGCGCCGGCAGCGGCGCGGCACCGTCGACGGCGACACCGGAGGGAGTGCGGGCCCCGGTGATCCGGCTCAGCTCGGCCTCGCCCGAGCGGACCTGGGTGACCCGGGCCCTGACACCCGCGTCGGACAGCAGCCGGGCCATGTCGCGGCGCTGGTCGGGCGTGACCAGCGTGACGACGGTGCCCGACTCGCCCGCGCGGGCGGTACGGCCGCCGCGGTGCAGGTAGTCCTTGTGGTCGCCGGGCGGGTCGACGTTGACGACGAGGTCGAGGTCGTCGACGTGGATGCCGCGCGCCGCGACGTCGGTGGCCACGAGCACCGTCACCTCGCCCTCCTTGAACTGCGCCAGGGTGCGGGTGCGCTGGGGCTGGGACTTGCCGCCGTGCAGGGCCGCGGCGCGCACCCCGCTGCTGCGCAGATGCCTGGTGAACTGATCGACGGCGTGCTTGGTGTCCAGGAACATGAGCACGCGCCCGTCCCGCGCGGCGATCTCGGTGGCGGTGGCGTACTTGTCGGCGCCGTGCACCTGGAGCACGTGATGCTCCATGGTGGTGACCGCTCCCGCCGCCGGGTCGACCGAGTGCACCACCGGGTCGTGGAGATAACGCTGGACGAGGAGATCGATGTTGCGGTCCAGGGTGGCCGAGAACAGCATCCGCTGGCCGTCGGGCCGCACCTGGTCGAGCAGTTCGGTGACCTGGGGCAGGAAGCCCATGTCGGCCATCTGGTCGGCCTCGTCCAGGACGGTGATGTCCACCCGGTCCAGGCGGCACGCCTTGCGCTCGACGAGGTCCGTGAGACGGCCGGGCGTCGCGACGACGACTTCGGCTCCCTCGCGCAGCGCGGCCGTCTGCCGACCCATCGACAGGCCGCCGACCACGGTGGCCAGGCGCACCTTCACCGCCTGTGCGTACGGGGCGAGTTCGTCGGTGACCTGTTGGGCGAGTTCGCGCGTCGGGACCAGGATCAGGGCCAGCGGCCTGCGTGAATCGGCGCGTCGGCCCGCGGTGCGTACGAGGAGTGCCAGGCCGAAGGCGAGCGTCTTGCCCGAGCCGGTGCGTCCGCGCCCCAGGACGTCGCGTCCCGCGAGGGAGTTCGGCAGGGTGGCGGCCTGGATCGGGAACGGCTCGCTCAGGCCGCGGCCGGCGAGGGTCCGCTGCACCGCGTCGGGCAGGTCCAGTTCACCGAAGGTCGCGGCCGGGGGCAGGGCCGGGGCGACGGTGTCCGGCGACCGGAATTCCTCGGGACGGGCGGCACGGCGGCGCGCGTCGCCGCTGGAGCCGACTTCAGGACGGGGTGAACGGCTCATGCAGAACCTTCCTCGAGGGCACGCATCGAGGAATTCCCGGCAGGACTGAGCCGGACGAATTGCAAGAACGAGCCGATTTCAAGGCCGCGCTTCGGGGCCAGAATCTCAGGGCCGGGCTTTGAGGTCGAGCTCCCGGACCAAGGGTTTCCCACAGAATGCAGAAACAAAAAGTCGGGCCCCACCCTGACGGGCGGGCCCCAACTTTCTCAGACGTTTCGACGTCAGGCGGGAGTGATGTTCTCCGCCTGCGGGCCCTTCTGGCCCTGCGTGACGTCGAAGTTCACCTTCTGGCCTTCCTGAAGCTCACGGAAGCCGGAGGTGGCGATGTTCGAGTAGTGGGCGAACACGTCCGGGCCGCCGCCGTCCTGCTCGATGAAGCCGAAGCCCTTTTCCGCGTTGAACCACTTGACGGTGCCAGTAGCCATGTCATCTCCTTCGGGGCTGTGCCCGCGGGCTCACACTTTGCGAGCCCCAGCGTCGCCACAATGAACCCCGTCCGGATAAGCACCGGAAAGACAAAAAACGCCCGACGGCATACAACCGTCGAGGCACTTGAAGTTCGGGAACCACAACTGCAACTAACGTAAGCTTACCACGCTAAACACATCCGTATAGTTTTTCCACCCGTGACCCGCACCGCACCGCGTCACACCTCGCCTCCCGCCGTACGGACGCGGTTCAGTCCGGTGGATTCGGGCGGGCGAGGCCGAGGTCGTAGGCGAAGATGACGGCCTGGATACGGTCGCGCGCCCCGACCTTCGCCAGGACTCGGCCGACGTAGGTCTTCACGGTGGACTCCGACAGGACGAGACGTTCGGCGATCTCCCCGTTGGTCCAGCCCCGGCCGATGGCGACCAGGATCTCGTACTCGCGTTCGGTCAGGGAACGCACCCGGGCATCGCCCTCGGCGCCGGCGTCCGGCGCGGCCTGCGGCAGATGGTGTGCGTAGGCGTCCAGCAGACGCCGGGTGAGGGCGGGGGCGATCACCGCGTCGCCCGCGGCGACCGCGCGGATCCCGGCCAGCAGTTCCTCCGGGTGGGCGTCCTTCAGGAGGAATCCGCTGGCCCCCGCGCGCAGCGCCGCGTGGGCGTACTCGTCCACGTCGAAGGTGGTCAGGACGAGGACGCGGGAGCGGCCGCCGGCGGCGACGATGCGCCGGGTCGCCTCGATGCCGTCCATGCCCGGCATCCGGACGTCCATCAGGATCACGTCCGGGCGCAGCTCGGCGGCCTGGCGGACGGCCTCGCCGCCGTGGGCCGCCTCGCCCGCGACCACGGTCTCGGGAGAGCTCTCCAGGAGCATGCGGAAACCGAAGCGCTGCAACGGCTGGTCGTCCACGATGAGGACGGTGGTCATGCCGCACCCCCCGTCCCGGTCTCGCCCGGCGCACCGGTCAGGTCGAGCACGGCGGGAGAACCGGCGGGGTCCGGCGGACCCGGCGGGTCGGCGGAGGCCGCCGGGCCCGGCAGGCCGGCCAGGGGGGTGAGGTCGAGGGTGGCCCGGACCGTCCATCCGCCGTCCGTCGTGGGACCCGCGGCGACGGTCCCGCCGTAGAGGGCCGCGCGTTCTCTCATTCCGGCGAGTCCGTGTCCTTCGTCGTGGGGCGCCCGGATCCGGACGGTCCCGTCCCGCGGTCCGGTGTCGTGGACCTCGATGTGCACCAGCGGGTCGGTGGCGGTCACCGACAGCCGGATCCGGGTGTCGTGGCCCGCGTGTTTGAGGGCGTTGGTCAAGGCTTCCTGGGTGATCCGGTAGACGGCGAGCTGGATGCCGCGGTCCAGGGTGTCCAGTGTGCCCCCGGTCCGGTAGGTGACCTGGGGTCCCGCCGAGCGGATCCGGGCGCACAGGGCGTCGATGTCCGCGAGGCCCGGCTGGGGGCTGAGCCGGGGGGTCTGGCTCTGCTCGCGCAGCACGCCGAGGGTGCGGCGCAGTTCGCCCAGCGCCTGGCGTCCGGTGTCACCGATGAGCAGCAGGGCCTGCTTGCCGCGTTCCGGGGAGGTGTCGGCCGCGTAGGCGCCGCCGTCGGCGAGGGTGATGATGACGGAGAGGTTGTGGCCGACGATGTCGTGCATCTCGCGGGCCACCCGGGTGCGTTCGGTGGCGACGGCCAGCCGGCTGCGCTGGTCGCGTTCGATCTCCAGTCGGGCCGCGCGGTCGCGCAGTCCGGCGACCTGGGCACGCCGGATGCGTACGGCCAGCCCCAGCGCGACCGCGGCGACGATGGTGGTGCTCAGCAGGAACAGGCCGTCCAGGACGGACACGTCGGAGCGCATCCGTACGGCGAGCAGCACCAGGCCGCTCACCGTCACGGCGCAGGCGGTGGGCAGGTGACGCAGCCGTCCGTGCAGCGCGAGGCTGTAGAGCGCGACCAGGACGGCGACGGCGACGCGCAGCCAGGCTCCCAGGGCGCACTGGACCAGGAAGGCGGTGACGATCAACGCGAAGGCCAGGGAAGGACGTCTGCGGCGCCACAACAGCGGCAGCACCTGTCCGGCCTGGAGCGCGAGGGTCGCCGTGAGCGACAGATGGGTGAAGGCCTTGGCGAGTTGGTCGTGCCGTTCGTGGTGGTGCGGCCACAGGTCCGGCACGCACAGCACGGCCACCATGACGAGGACCAGCGCCGTGTCCAGCAGCCACGGCCGGGCGCGGTCCGTGCGCCGCAACCTCCGGCCGACCCGGGACACCCGGCCGACCAGGGGATGGTTCCACACCGGATCCATCCCGGTCAGGGCGGTCGCTCCGGCCGGGACGGCCGCCCCGACCGGAGCGGCCGCCCGCGCGGTGATGTCTTCGCTGCTCATGGGGGTCACCTGTTCATCGTGGCGCACGCCGGCCGGGCGGAGCGCGCCGGCCCGTGGCCGCCCGCGCACCGCCCGTCCACGCACCGCCCGTCCACGGCCGCCGGGTCAGGCGTCGGTACGCACCAGACGGTACGCGGCGCCCGCCAGCGCGAGCACGGTCCAGCCGAGGAAGACCAGGCCTCCGGCGACGGGGGCCAGCGTCGTCGCGTCGTGGGTGAGGGCGAACATCGACTCGCCGGCGTTGCTGGGCAGGTACGGGCTGATGTCGTCCTGCCACGAGGTGGGCAGCAGCGAGACCAGTCCGGGCACCAGCATCAGCGAGGCGACCAGGACGGCGATGCCGCCGGCGACCGAGCGCAGCAGCGCGCCGAGCGCGACGCCGATCACCGCGACGGTGCCGAGGTAGAGACCGGCGCCCAGCAGACTGCGTACGACTCCCTCGTGCGAGAGCGACAGGGCCGCGGGGGTGTCGGAGACCAGGCTGCTGCCGATCGGGAACGCGACGAGGACGCCGACGGTGGCGACGACCAGGGCGACCAGGCCGAACACGGCCGCCTTCGCCCACAGGACCGGCAGGCGGCGGGGCACCGCGGCGAGCGTGGAACGGATCATGCCGGTGGAGTACTCGCCGGCGGAGACCAGCACGCCCAGGACGCCCAGGGCCAACTGGGCGAAGTTGGTGCCGAACAGCGAGAGGCTGAGCGCGGTGGCGTTGGCGTCGTCCCGGCGCGGGGGCCGGCCCGCGACGAAGTCGGCGTGGTAGTGCGCGCTCGCGATGACGCCGAAGCCGACCAGGAACAGCAGTCCGAGGCCCAGGGTGATCCAGGTGGAGCGCAGGGACCACAGCTTGGCCCACTCCGAGCGAAGGACCCTGCGCCCGGTCACCTTGTACTGCGGCCGGGGCGGCCGGGCGGGAGACGGCGCGGTCGCGGAGCTCTCGGTCACGGTCGATGTCGTCATGCCACGCTCCTGGGGGTCTCGACGGTGGTGGTGCCGTGGTACTCGACGGCGTCGCTGGTCAGGTCCATGAACGCCTGCTCCAGCGAGACCGTCCGGGAGCTGAGCTCGAACAGCGGGATGCCGTGCTCGGCGGCCTTGAGGCCGATGGCCCGTGCGGACAGGCCGGTCACCTGGAGTTCCTCCGTGCCGACCGCGCCGGTGATCTCGACGCCCGGTCCGGACAGCACCTCGCGCAGCCGGGCCGCCCGGTCGGAGGCGACGGTGACCGAGTCGCCGCCGGCGCGGCGGATCAGCTCCTGCACCGTGGTGTCGGCCAGCAGACGTCCACGGCCGACGATGATCAGGTGGTCGGCGACCAGCGCCATCTCGCTCATCAGGTGCGAGGAGACGAAGACGGTACGGCCCTCGGAGGCGAGCTGGGTGAGCAGGTTGCGGATCCACAGCACGCCCTCGGGGTCCAGCCCGTTGACCGGCTCGTCCAGCATGAGGGTGGCCGGGTCGCCCAGCAGGGCGGCGGCGATGCCGAGCCGCTGGCCCATGCCGAGGGAGAAGGCACCGGCGCGCTTCTTCGCCACCGACTGGAGGCCGGTCAGCTCGACGACCTCCTCCACGCGGCGGCGCGGAATGCCGTGCGTGTGGGCCTGCGCCATGAGGTGGTCGAACGCGGAGCGGCCCGGGTGGATCGACTTCGCCTCCAGCAGGGCGCCGACCTCCTGGAGCGGCGCGCCGTGCTCGGCGTAGTGGCGTCCGTTGACGGTCACGCTGCCGGCGGTCGGCGCGTCCAGTCCGACGATCATGCGCATGGTGGTGGACTTCCCCGCGCCGTTGGGGCCCAGGAAGCCGGTGACCGTGCCCGGCTTCACGACGAAGTCCAGGTGGTCGACCGCCGTCTTCTCCCCGTACCGCTTCGTCAGCTGTTGCGCCTCGATCATCGTCGCTCCCTCGCTCTGGGCCGCAGGACCCGTCCGGTCCTCTCACCTGCAACGCTAGGTGCCGGCCGGCCGCGATCCGTGGTACCGCGGGGGGCAATGGCGCGGGGTGGTGGTACCGCGGTACTACGCCGGCCGGGCCGTGCGACGAGGGGAGGCCGGTGGCACCCCGCTACCAGGACGGCGGCCCGCGGACGGCCGGGAGACACGACGGCCCCGCCGGTCGGAGGCGACCGGCGGGGCCGTGTCGGCCGGGAACGGCCGGGCCGTCCCGCCTGCGTGACTTCGGGCCTTCGGGCCTTCGTGACTACGTGACTAGCGGGCCCGGCGGGCGTTCACCCCGTTGGCCTCGAAGTCGTGGACGTACCGGTTGATCCGCAGTCCGTCGACCGCGCCGACCCACGCGTAGTCGCGGCCCTTGCTGATCGCGACGGAGCGGACGACCGGCGTGCTGCCGCCGTCGTTGAGCGAGGACTTGAGGTGCTGGAAGTCGCACTTGTCGGCCCGGGAGCAGCCGCCCCCGCCGCCGGTGAGGTACCGGTGGCCGCTCTTGGTGGCGTCGAGGTGGCCGCTCCAGCGGTTCAGCGACGTCGCCGGGACCGGGTCGGGCTCCCACACGATGGTGGAGTAGACGTCACGCGGAGCGGAGCTCACGTTCGGGTTGACCACGAACCTGATGTTCGGCAGGTTCGTGGTCACCGCCGCCGGCGCTGACGTTCTCGCTGGTCTGGAAGACATGGAACCCGACCTGGTCCAGGTCCAGGAAGTCCGCGCCGAAGAAGTCGGCCTCGTTCCCGAAGTCGACCTTCTCGGCGGGCGGGGTCTGGCTGGTCGAGTGGTCCGCCACCTCGATGCCGAGACTGCCGTTGCCGTACGGCGGCCGGCTGGACCCGGTCAGCACGTCGCGGGCGATGGGGCCGTTGCGCAGGGCGGCGACCGGGGAGCCGATGGTGTTGCGGGTGAGCACCCCCAGTTCTCCGAGCACGCCACCCGGTTGTCGTCCGCCGACGCGGACACCGCTCCCGGGACGGTCGTGACGGCGATCGCGGCCATGGCCGCGAGTGCGAGAGCCTTGCCGCGGCCTGCGCCGAAGTACAACTTCACTTGCGTTCCTTCCAGGTGTCGAGGGGCCGGACCAGGCCGCCGCGCCGGACGCCGCGGCGCACACCGCCGCGCGTCGGCGGCGGTGGAGTGGCGGCCCCTCGCTCTTCACCAGATCTCGGACAGGACCTGGTATGGACCAGGTCCGCGCTTGACTTGATCACCGCGGCACACGGTGGTCGAAGTCGCGCTCCGAGTAGGCCGTCCGTGGTCGTGGGCAAGCGCGTCGGCGTCGCGGGAGCGGTGTCCGGCGCTCGCGTCGCCGCACACCGGCCTGTCTCGCCGTCAGTTCCCGGCCCCCGGCCGCTCCCCCGTCAGGAGCCGTGCGTCACCGGTCGGTCGGCTGCCTCCGGGCGACGTCGCGCGGATCACCGCTCTGGTCCGGCACCCGGGCTCCGGGCTCGGGCCCGCGCACGTCGCACCAGTCGATGCGCAGGACGGCCAGGTCGTCCGTGTGGCGGTCGGCGTTGCGGGCGCGTGCCTCCGCGATGAGGTGATCGAGCTGTTCGCCGGTGCCGTAGGAGCGTGTCTCGCCGAGGATGTCCAGCACGCCCTCGACGCCGAGGCGGGAGTCGTCACCGCCGGCGTAGCCCTCGATCAGTCCGTCGGTGTACACGATCAGGCTGCCCTCCGGCGGCAGCGGCACCGTGGTGGCGGGCCACTCGCCGAGGCCGGGGATGATGCCCAGGGCGATGCCGTGCTTGGACTGGAGCACCTCGGGGCCGCGGGAGGTCACGATCAGCGGCTCGTGGTGGCCGACGAGATGGAGGGTGAGCAGGCCGCGGGCCGGGTCCAGGGTGACGAGGGTGCAGGTGGTGAACAGGTCGCTGCCGGTGCGTTCGGCGATGTGCATCCGCTCCAGCAGATCCAGCAGCTGGGCTCCGCGGTGGCCGCCGAGGGTCAGCGCGCGCCACGCGATGCGCAGACAGACGCCGAGCGCCGCGGCGTCCGGACCGTGGCCGCTGACGTCCCCGACGACCGCGTGGACCTGACCGTCCTCGGTCTGTACGACGTCGAGGAAGTCACCGCCCAGCAGCGCCTGTTCACGACCGGGGAAGTAGCGGCTGGTGGCCGTCACCGACGGCGAGGCGAGGATCGGTTCGGGCAGCAGGCCCCGCTCCAGCCGGGCGTTCTCCTGCGCCCGGAGCCGGCCGACCTGGAGGGCGGCGCTGGCCCGCTCGGACTGCTTGCGCTGCACCGCGTACCGTACGGCCCGCTGGAGCAGTTCGTGGTCGACCTTGCCCTTGACGAGGTAGTCCTGCGCGCCCGCGGCCAGCGCGTCGACCCCCGCGCCGGACTCGGCGAGCCCGGTGAGCACGATCACCGCGGCCTGGGGATCCTCCCGCCGGATCGCCTCGACGCTCTCCAGCCCGGAGATGTCGGGCAGGTGCAGGTCCAGCAGTACGCAGTCGAAGCGGCGTCCGGCCAGTTCCCGGCGTGCCTCGGCCATCGTCCTGCCGCGCGCGAGGGAGTGCGGCAGATCGGTGTCGTACAGCAGCTCCTCGACCAGCAGGGCGTCGCCCTCGTCGTCCTCGACGAGGAGGATGTCGTAGGCCGTCTCGTCCCGTGGGGCCGGTGGTGTCATGACTGCGACTCTCTCGCGGGCGACTCGGGTGACTCGGGCGACTCGGATGACTCGGATGACTGGGATGACCTGGGTGAGTCGGCGGTGTCGGCACAGGGCAGGGTGAACACGACCCGGGTGCCGGGGGCGTGGTCGGGGTCGATCCCGATCGAACCGTCGTGGAACTCCACGACCTTCTTGCACATGGCCAGGCCGATGCCGGTACCCGGATAGGCCTCCCGGGTGTGCAGCCGCTGGAAGATGACGAAGACCTTGTCCCGGAACTCCGGGGCGATGCCTATGCCGTTGTCGCCGACGCCGAACTCCCAGACGTCGCCGTCGCGTCGCGCGCTCACCCGTATCACGGGCCGCCGGTCGGGGTCGCGGAACTTCAGGGAGTTCGACAGGAGGTTCTGCCACAGCATGCCCAACTGGGTCGCGTCGCCGACCACTTCGGGCAGCGGGTCGAACGTCACCTCGGCGCCGGTCTCCTCGATCGGGATGCTCAGGGTGTCCAGGGTGCGCCGCAGGACCTCCTCCAGGTCCACCGTGGCGTGGTCGTTGTGCACGCGCCCCACCCGGGAGAAGGCGAGGAGGTCGTTGATGAGGACCTGCATCCGGTTGGCGCCGTCGACGGCGAACGCGATGTACTGGTCCGCCCGCTCGTCGAGTTGACCGCCATAGCGTCGTTGCAGGAGCTGGGTGAAGCTGGACACCTTCCGCAGCGGCTCCTGGAGATCGTGCGAGGCGACGTACGCGAACTGCTCCAGTTCGGTGTTGGACCGCTTCAGTTCGGCCGTCTGCTCGTCGAGCAGCCGACGCGACTCCTCGCTGAAGGCGAGTTCGTCCACCAGCCGGGTCCGCATCCCGTCGACGTCGACGGCGAGTTGTCTGATGTCCGCGGGACCGGTGACCGCGATGCGCCGGTCGAAGCGGCCGCGGGCCACGTCCCTGGCTCCGGCGCCCACCTGCTCCAGCGGACGGGTGATGCCCCGCCGCAGCGCCTCGAAGACGAGCGCCGCCACCACGGCGACGACGAAGGCGTCCACGGCGAGCGTCCAGTTGCGCAGGACCGTGGCACGGCCCAGCGCGGCGGCCGCGTTCTGGCGTTCCTGCTGGAGCCGGTCCTGCTGGTGCTCCAGCGCCTTGCGCACCGCGTCGAACTCGGTCTTGCCCTCTTGCGCCCGCTGCGCCGAGAGGGTCAGGGCCGCCGACGCCGACGCGCCGGAGACGGGGCGGGCGATCCGGTCCTGCCAGGTGCCCGCGGCCTTCCGTACGGCCGCGAGATCGGCCAGGTCGTCGTCGCCGCGCAGCAGTTCCTCCAGCCGCCCCACGGCCTGCCGCTCCGCTGCCACGCCGTCGGTGTACGGAGCGAGGAACTCCCTGCGGCCGGTCAGTCCGTAACCGCGCACCCCGGTCTCCTGGTTGAGCAGCGCCGACTCCAGGCGCACCGAGTTCACCAGGGCGGGGCTGCGCCGGTTGACCAGTTCGTCGGAGATCCTCGACGACCGGAGCATCGCCCACACCCCCACCGATCCGAGGACCGTCAGCACCAGCAGGGTCGCGGCCACGCCGCGGCGCAACCAGTGCCGGGTGGTCCAGCCGGCCATCGGCCCGTCGGCGGAGGCGGCGTTCTGCACGAGGTGACACTCCTTCAGGATCCGACCGATTTCCGAACATCCAGCCGAACCGTGCGTACGGCAGGCACACCTTAGCCTGGCCGGACAACAGTTGTTGTCGACTCTTCGCACCGACAACTAGGCTGACCGTATGCCTGCCCCCGGATTCGTCCCTCACGTGTCCGAACCTGAATTCGCCGCCCAGGTCAGGAAGGCCGTCGACGAGGTCGCCCGCCGGGCGGCGGGACAGCTGTGCGCGGTGGGCCGCGCCGGGGACCCCGTACCCTCCGACCGCGTCCGCGCCCTCGCGCACCTGTATGTTCTGGTGACCATGGAGGAGGCGGTGCAGCATCTCGAACGCGGCGCGGCCCGAGCGGCCGCCGACGCGGGCGCCGGTTATCCGGAGATCGGCCATGTCTCGAGAATGAGCCGACAGGGTGCCAGGCGCCGGTGGCCCGGACTGGTCACCGACCCGGTCTCCTCCCCCACCCACCAGCCGACCAGGAGCTCGTAACATGGCAGCCTCTGCCTCCACCCGTCCCTATGACGTACTGCTGGTCGAAGACGACGTGGCCGACGCGATGCTCATCCAGGACGCCCTGGCCGAGCGGGGCACGCGCAATCTCACCCAGGTCTCCGACGGCGTGCAGGCGCTGGAGTACCTGCGTGACCCGGCCCGTACGCGTCCCGACCTGATCGTCCTGGACCTGAACATGCCGCGCATGAACGGCCGCGAGTTCCTCGCGATCGTCAAGGCGGACGCGGACCTGCGCACGATTCCCGTGGTCGTGCTCACCACGTCGGCGGCGCCGGACGACGTCTCGGGGGCGTACGAGCACCACGCGAACGCCTATGTGACCAAGCCCGTCAACCTCGACGAGTTCGAGGAGGCGGTGCGCAGCATCGACGCCTTCTACCTCGACGTCGCCGTCAAACCGCGGCCGTAGCCAGGGGTGCGGTCGGGGGCTCGGTCCGCGGATCCCCCGTCACCGGCGAACGGTCGCTCGTCACCGGTCGCCGGTCGCCGGTCGCCGGTCGCCGGTCGCCGGTCGCCGGTCGCGTGAGATGTTCAGCGGACCAGCCGATGACGTACCGATGACGCCATTGGCGTGACATCCGGCGCGCGGCGCAACCGGACCGGTCACGTGACACCTCCTGTCCTGCGAGAAGGGACCGCACAAGGAGGAGACCCACGTGACCACCACCGCTTTCGAGCCCGGTTCGCCCCGTACCTACGTCGACCCCTACGCCGTCGACCCGGCGGCGCCCGCGACCTGGGCGAGCACCTGGCGGCGGAAGGGGGAGGGCGACTACTTCCTGCCGGCGCCGAACCCGGCGCAGCGCCTCGACTTCACGATCGACCCGCGCGACCGGCGGCGGCTGGAGCTCCAGGCGACCCTGACCATGGCGGGCATCCCGCCCCGGCCCGAGGACCGGGAGGCCATCGACCAGCTCAGCGCACTGCCCGGCAGCGTCCACACCACCCTCCAGCGCTGGCTCAACCACACCGGCTGACCGCCCCCGGGCGGCGCCCGCGCGGGGCGCGCCGACCGCTCACTCCTGCGGCTGCTGTTCCGTCAGGTGGCGCCGCAGCGAGGCGCGCGCCGCCAGCACGTGCGAGGCCATCACCGACTGCGCCCACAGTCCGTCGCGGGCGTCCATCGCGTCGACCAGCTCACGGTGCTGCCGCAGGCTGCGCCGCATCTCCTCGGACGAGTAGTTGTGGAACGTGTGGCGCACCAGGGAGATCTCGATGACCCCGGAGATCAGTCCGGGCAGCAGCGCGTTGCCGGCCGCCCGGTGCAGCGTGCGGTGGAACTCCACGTTGAGCGCGGTGATCCGGTCGTCGGCGTCGTCGCCGTCGGCAGCCGCCACCTCGTCCATCGCGTCGCACAGTGCGCGCATCTCCTCGACGAACGCCTCGGAGCCCTCGCGCTCGGCCGCGCGGCGCGCGGCATGACTCTCGAGCAGCGCCCGTATCTCGAAGATGTCGTCGAGGCCGGCCGACCCCATCCCGGTCACCTGCGTGCCCCGGTTGGGGTGTGCCTCGACCAGGCCGTCGGCCTGCAACCGGCGCAGCGCGTCGCGTACGGGGGTGCGGCTGACGTCGAGCGCGGTGGCGATGTTCTCCTCGCGCAGCCATGCCCCTGACGCGTACTCCCCCGTCAGGATGCGCCTGCGCAGTTCCTCGTAGACCCTCGCCGACGGTCTGGTCATCGTTCCCACTCCCGGTACGGCGCCGACGTGTGTGCTCCGGGACGCCGCCGTACACCGTCCGCCCGGAGGATCACCGCGGCGGCACGGGGAATCGCCCGGCGCGCAGCAGCTGACCCGGCAACGGCCTGCCGAGGACCTCGGTGATCCACGCCGCGGTGGACAACAGCGCGTCGAGGTCGACGCCGGTGTCCACACCTTGTCCTTCGAGCAGGTAGACAAGGTCCTCGGTCGCGATGTTACCGGTCGCGTTCGGCGCGAACGGGCAGCCCCCGATGCCCGCGACGGAGCTGTCCAGGACCGACACGCCCGCCTCAAGGCCGGCGTAGGCGTTGGCGTAGCCGGTGTTACGGGTGTTGTGCAGGTGCAGCCCGAGCGGGACGCCCAGCGCGGCCGCGCCGGTGAGCAGCCGGGTCACCTGCCGGGGTACCCCGACGCCGATGGTGTCGGCGAAGACGATCTCGTCGGCCCCGGTGGCGGCGACCTGTCCGGCGAGGTCCAGGACCCGGCCGGGGTCCACCACCCCCTCGAACGGGCAGCCGAACGACGCGGCGAGGGTGACGCTCGCGCGGCGCCCGTCGGCGTGCGCCGCGGCGACCATCCCGCCCACGTCCGCGACCGACTGCGCCACGCCGCGCCCCTGGTTGCGCCGGTTGAACGACTCGGTGACGCAGAAGGCCATCCGGGCTTCCACGCACCGGGTCCGCGCCAGTCGCTCGTAGCCGCGGGGGTTG
Source organism: Streptomyces sp. NPDC001443 (assembly GCF_053597355.1). Lineage (NCBI taxonomy): Bacteria > Bacillati > Actinomycetota > Actinomycetes > Kitasatosporales > Streptomycetaceae > Streptomyces > Streptomyces sp. NPDC001443. Next base: position 96,516 of record NZ_JBSFIA010000035.1, on the reverse strand, counting down.
AGCACCAGCGCGGCGTGGTCCACACCGGTCACGGGCTTCGCCGTGGCGCAGACCTCCTCCGCGCCGGCCATCCGCGGTACGCGCTCGGGGTTGACGAAGCTGGCGATCTCCACCCGGCGCAGGCCGGTCGAGGACAACCGGTCGACGAACTCGGCGCGCAGCCGCGGGCTGAGCTGCTCGGCCTCGTTCTGGAGGCCGTCGCGTGGGCCCACTTCACAGATTCCGACGGTCACGTGCTGTCTCCTTGTGCAGTCGGCCGGCCCGGGGACTAGGGCGTGTTTCGAAAGTAGCGTCGTCCGCCCGAAGGGCGGGCCCGGCGGCGTCTGGTGCGTGCGATCGCAAGGCGGAGGGTCGCCCCGATACTGGTTGTATCGGGGCGATCCCGACAACGCGGCTGGGGGTGCCCCCTCTGGGGGAGCGCGTGCCAGGCGTCGCCGGGCAGACGGGACTTTCGAAACACGCCCTAGATGACGCCCTGCTCCCGGAGCCGGGCCCTGGCTTCGGTGTCCAGCCCCAGGAGGCCGCCGTACACCTCGTCGTTGTGCTGTCCGAGTTCCGGGCCGAGCGTGCGCACGGCACCCGGGGTCGCGGACAGCCTGGGGGCGACGTTCTGCATGGGGAACGAGCCCAGCTTGTCGTGCATCAGCCGGACGATCGCCTGCCGCGCCCGGAAGTGGGGGTCGGCGAGCATGTCCTCGGCCGTGTAGATCAGTCCGGCGGGTACCCCGTGGTCGTGCAGCCGGGCGAGCAGTTCCTCGGCGTCGAACCGCCGGGTCCACTCGGCGACCAGCTCGTCGAGCTCCTCCAGGTTCTCGCCGCGGGCGGCGTGCGTGCCGTACCGCTCGTCGGTCCGCAGCTCGGGCCGGTCCATCACCTCGGCCAGCCGGTTGAAGACGGTGTCGCGGTTGGCGGCGATCAGGACGGCCGATCCGTCGCGGGTGGGGTAGACGTTGCTGGGGGCCACTCCCGGCAGGACCGAACCGGTGCGCTCGCGCCGCGATCCGGTGAGCTCCCACTCCGGCAGGAGCGCCTCCATCAGCGCCAGTACGGCTTCGTAGATGGCCGAGTCGACGACCTGGCCCCGCCCGGTGTGCTCGCGGGAGTACAGGGCCATCACCGTGCCGAGCGCGGCGAACATGCCGGCCAGCGAGTCACCGATCGAGATGCCGGTGCGGCTGGGGGCCCGGTCGGGCTCGCCCGTGATGTACCGCAGGCCGCCCATCGCCTCGCCGATGGACCCGAATCCGGCACGGCGCGCGTACGGGCCGTCCTGGCCGTACCCGGTGACGCGGGTGACCACCAACCGCGGGTTGATCTCGGCCAGTTCGGCGGGCCCGAGCCCCCACCGCTCCAGCGTGCCCGGCCGGAAGTTCTCGACGAGGACGTCGGCGGTGGCGAGCACGTCCCGCAGGAGCCGCTGCCCTTCCGGCCGACGCAGATCACAGGTGATCGACTTCTTGTTCCGGGCGATCACCGGCCAGTTCAGCGAGAGTCCCTGCGGGAGCAGGCGCCCCCACTGCCGCATGGGATCGCCGCCGGCGGGATCCTCGGCCTTGATCACCTCGGCCCCGAAGTCGCCGAGCAACTGCCCGCAGAACGGCCCCGCGATCAGTGAGCCGGTCTCGACCACCCGGACTCCCGCCAGTGGTCCGCGGGAATCCCCGACCGCGCCCGGGGGCGCCGTACGCGGGTCGTCGCTCCGCCCGTCGTCAGGCATGCGATGTCCACCTCTCTCCCCTCGTGTACATCTCGACCGATCGCCTGCTTGTACACAATCAGACCCGAAAGGCAACGAGCTTTGCATAGCTTTGCGCCGCTTTACGCCTCTGATCAAGCACATTAACCATCGGTCGCGGGAAATGACAGAGAGATTGTGCTCAATTTTCGGCGTGATGTGGTCGTGGTGTGGTCACGGGCCTCAAGGCCGCAGCAGCCACGGCCTCCTGCCGCCGCGTGCCCGATCGCCGGGGCGAAGCCTCCTGTTTGCGATCCCGGACGCGGGTGCCAGCCTGGTTCGGGGGCCCGGACATCGTCACGCGAACTCATTTCCTTGATCACCATCTGGCAGGAGAGAGGACGACATGAGGGCGACATTCCTCTACAAGGCCGGTGACGTGCGCGTCCAGGACGCGCCGGACCCGGTGATCGAGCAGCCCACCGACGCCGTGGTGCGCGTCGTGCGCTCCTGTGTGTGCGGCAGCGACCTGCACCCGTACCACAACCTGGACGCCGCGGACGGGCCCGCCCCGATCGGGCACGAGTTCATCGGCGTCGTCGAGGAGCTCGGCCCGGAGGTGTCCGGACTCGACCGGGGCGACCTGGTGGTCTCCCCGTTCGCCTTCGCCGACAACACCTGCGAGTTCTGCCGGGAGGGCCTGCACACCTCCTGCCCCAACGGCGGCTGGTACGGCAACGGCGGCGTCGGCGGCGCCCAGGCCGAGGCGGTACGGGTGCCCCAGGCGCAGGGCACGCTGGTGAAGCTGCCCGCCGGGGTGGACGAGAGCCTGCTGCCGTCCTTGCTGACCCTGGCGGACGTGTACGGCACCGGGTACCACGCCGCCCACCGGGCGCGGGTCGAGCCGGGTGACTCGGTCACCGTCATCGGTGACGGCGCGGTCGGACTGCTCGCGGTGCTGTCGGCCCGGCAGCTCGGCGCGGAGCGGATCGTCCTCATGGGCCGCCACGAGGACCGTACCGACCTGGGACGCTTCTTCGGCGCCACCGATGTCGTGGCGGAGCGCGGCGAGGAGGGCGTCGACCGGGTCAAGGACCTGACCGGCGGGCACGGCACCCGCGCGGTGCTGGAGGCCGTCGGGCACCTGCCCGCCTACGAGACGGCCGTCGGCGTGGTGCGTCCCGGCGGTGTGATCAGCAGGGTCGGCGTGCCGCAGTACGAGGAAGCCCCGGTCGGCTTCGGCAGTCTCTTCGGCCCGAACGTCAGCCTGACCGGCGGGCCGGCCCCGGTACGCGCCTATGTCGACGCCCTGCTGCCGGGCGTCCTGGACGGCTCGGTCGAACCGGGACGCGTCTTCGACCGCACCGTCACCCTCGACGAGGTACCCGACGGCTATCGCGCGATGGACCGGCGCGAGGCGCTGAAGGTCATGATCACGTTCTGATCCGCGGGCGTCCGCCCCTCGGACCCTCCGTCCGGCCCGCCCGACGGGCCTGGTTCGTTCGGCCCCCGCCGGCTTGCCCGCCCGGTCGGGCCACGGTGGTGTTCAGGCAGGGACATCCCCATGTCGAGGCCTGGCCGGCGGAAGGACGGATCATGCGAATACCCCGGTCCACGGCGGTCCGCCGACGGCGCACCGCGCCCCTCGCCGCGGCGGTCGTCTGCCTGACGGCGGTGACCCGGCCTGACCTCGCCGCGGCGGCGCCGCCGCTGCCCCCGGTGCCCGCCCCGCGGCTCGACTGGCGTCCCTGCACCTCCGGCAGCCCGTTCGACTGCGCGACCGCGAAGGTGCCGCTCGACTACCGCGAACCCGCCGGGCGTTCGATCCGGCTGGCCGTCGTCAGACGGAAGGCGACCGGTCCCGGACGACGTATCGGCACTCTGTTCATGAATCCCGGCGGCCCCGGAGGCCCCGGCACGCTACAGATGCCGCAGTGGTACGAGTTCTTCCCGAAGGAGGTGCGGGAGAGGTTCGACATCGTCAGCTGGGACCCCCGGGGCGTCGGCGAGAGCACGGCGGTGCGCTGCTTCGACGATGACCTGGCCTCCGCGGCCTGGCAGGCCCGCGTTCCGGCCGGTTTCCCCGTCGGCGCGCGGGAGCGGGCGGCCTGGACGGCCGCGTACCGGGATCTGGGGCAGCGCTGCATGAAGCGCGACCCGGAGCTCCTGCGCCATGTGTCGACCACCGACACCGCCCGGGACCTCGACCTGCTCCGCCGGTCGGTGGGCGAGGACCGGCTCAGCTACCTCGGCACGTCCTACGGGTCGTTCCTCGGCGCCACCTACGCCAACCTCTTCCCCGACCGGGTCCGCGCCATGGTCCTCGACGGCAACCTCGACCCTCGGTCCTGGTTCGGCGAGGGGACCGGCACGGAGCCGGAACTCACCACCTTCCAGCGCCTGGGCGCCGACATCGGCGCGGCCGCCACCCTGGACCGGTTCCTCTCCCTGTGCGGTTCCGCCACGCCCGCGGACTGCGCCTTCTCGGCCGGCAGCCCGGCGGCGACCCACGACAAGTTCGCAAAGCTGTCGACGCGGCTCGCCGAGCGCCCGGTGGGTCCGTGGACGTACGGCGCGACCGTCGACGACCTCCTCACCAACCTCTACGTGGTCCATCCCGCGTGGTCCCGGGCCGCCGGCCGGCTGGAGGACCTGTGGCAGGGCCGCGCGCCGAAGCCGTCGCCTCCGCTGTTCCCGCAGCCGGCGAAGTTGCCCTACCTGGGGGTGGAGCAGGCCGCCGCGGTGCTCTGCTCCGACAGCCCCAATCCGCGCGATCCGGCCGCCTACCAGGCCCTGGCGGAACTGGGCGCCCGCCGGGCGGGAGCGGCCGGCCAGTACTGGGCCTGGGCCTCGGAGGCCTGCGCCCAGTGGCCCGCCCGGGCCGCCGACAGCTACACCGGCCCCTGGAACAGGCCCACGGCCCGTCCCCTGCTGCTGGTGAACAACACCTACGACCCGGCCACGCCGTACCGGGGCGCGCAGGCGATGGCCACGCAGCTCGCCGACGCCCGGCTGCTGACCGTGCGGGGGTACGGGCACACCGTCCTGCTCAACCCCAGCACCTGCGCCAAGGACTACGAGAGCCGCTATCTCGTCGACGGGATCCTCCCGCCGGCCGGTGCCACCTGCCGGCCGGACAGCCCGCCCTTCGCCACCGAGAAACCGAAGGACAGCGCTGACCGACCGAAGGGCAGTGCCGACAAGCCGAAGGACAGCGCCGAGCGGCCGAAGGACAGTACGGACACCCCGCCGCTCTCCGCCGTCAAGCCGCGGGGCGGCATGGACACCGGCGGCGGCGCGCCGGCCGACGTCGCCGGCTGAGCCCGGCCGCCTCTGCGGGCACCACCGGCGGCGACAGACCGACCCTAGGCGACCGGCTTCTCCCAGACGGAGACATGCCGGTCGCTGTCGCTGGTGAACGGTTCGCGCGTCCAGCCCTCCCAGCGTTCGCGCGGCCGCAGCCCGGCGAGCCGGGCCATCAGGTCGAGCTCCGACGGCCAGACGTACCGGAAGGGGATCGACCGGTACTCGCCGCGGCCGTCGACCACCTCGACGTAGTTCGAACTCGTCGCCTGCGTGGCGACGTCGTAGATGTCGAAGGCCCAGCGGGTCGCGCTCGTGTGGAACGGCACGACGGTCTGCCCGGCGGGAAGCCTGCGCAGTTCGGGGACCATCACCTCGACGACGAAACGGCCACCGGGTGCCAGGTGGGCCGCCGCGTTGCGGAAGCATTCCACCTGCGCCTCCTGGGTCGTCAGGTTCATGATCGTATTGAAGAGCAGGTACACGACGGAGTACGTGCCCTCCGCCCTCGCCGTCGCGAAGTCACCGACCGTGACGCCGATCGCGTCCCCACCCGGCTTCGCGCGCAGCCGCGCGATCATCGCCCGCGACAGGTCGATGCCGTGGACCGGCACCCCACGGCCGGCCAGCGGCAGCGCGATGCGCCCCGTCCCGATGCCCAGCTCCAGCGCCCGGCCGCCATCGGCCAGCTCGGCCAGGACGTCCACGGTCGCGTCCACGAGGGCCGGATCGAACATCTCCGCCGCGGACGCGTCGTAGTCCGCGGCGACACGTTCCCCGAAGTAGCCGTCGTCATCCGTCACCGCGCGACCGTACTGCGGGGCCGCGCTGGGCGCACCCGATTTCCTCCGGGCGCGCGGTACTACGGACCGGTCCCGGTCGCCGGGAGCTCCAGGCGCAGTTCGTAGCCGCCGTCGGCCGTGGGGCCGGCGGTCACCGTGCCGCCGAGGAGGGCGGCCCGCTGCCGCAGACCGACCAGCCCGTAGTGCGCGCTGGGCAGCGGCAGCGCGGGCCGGGTGGGCGCGGTGTTGGTGACGGTGACCCGGACGGCGTCGCCCTCGTGGCGGACACACACCGTCGCGGTGGCGCCGGGAGCGTGTTTACGGGTGTTGGTGAGCGCTTCCTGAACGGTGCGGTACACCGCGCGCTGGACGGTCGGCGGCAGCCCCTCGGGGACGTCCGTCGTCAGCCGCACGTCGATGCCGCTGCTGCCGACCAGTTGCTCCAGGTCGGCCAGGGACGGCTGCGGGGTCAGTTCGGTGGGGCGCCCGCCGGAGGCGCGCAGGACACTGACCATGTGGCGCAGCTCGTCGAGGGTCTGGACACTGAGCCGCCGGATGGTGCCGGCCGCCTCCTTGGCCTCCGCGTCCCGGGTGCCGACCTGGAGCGCCCCGGCCCGTACCGCGATCAGGCTGACCTGGTGCGAGACCACGTCGTGCATCTCGCGGGCGAGCTGGGCGCGTTCCCTGGCCAGGACCGCCTGGGCGGTCAGCAGCTGCTCGTGGTCCCGGGCCTCGGAGATCTCGGCGAGCCGCAGCGACAGGTCGCGCCGGGTCTGGACGAGCTGGCCGAGGAAGACCGGCGCGGCCGCGGTCGCCCCGGTGTAACCGATGGTGATGAAGGTGCTGCCCCGGGTCAGGTCCAGGCCCGGGGAGGGCCACGAGCTCACGTCCCCCAGCGTGAACAGCAGGGCGCAGACGACCAGGAGCGCACGGTGCCGGGTGATCGAGGCGAGCGTGTACAACGCGATCAGCGAGGCGATGACCGCGTCGGAGAGCAGGACGGCGGGGAGGGTGAGCAGGAAGGTCAGCAGCGGCAGACGGCGCCGCACGATCAGGGCGAAGGCGGCGCCGAGGGCACAGGCCATGCGCACCCAGGCCTCGGGGTCCCAGTGCGCCCATACGTCGAGCAGCGCGACCCCGACCGGTACGGCGTCCAACAGCACCGGGGGCGGTCGACGCGGCACCCTCAAAGGGGTTCGCCCTCCTCCCGGAGCAGACCGGCCCGCTGGGCGAGCAGGGCCGCCTGGACCCGTCCGCCCACCTCCAGTTTGGTGAGGATGGCGCTCACGTGGTCCTTCACGGTGCCCGTGCTCAGGTAGAGCCGGGTGGCGATCTCGGCGTTGGACAGCCCTTCGGCGATCAGGACCAGCACCGCCCGCTCACGGTCGGTGAGACGGTCGAGGCCGCCGGCGCAGCGGTCCTGGGAACCGGCGTCCAGATAGCCCGCCACCACGGTCCCGGTGACCTTGGCCGACAGTACGGTGCCGCCCTCGGCGAGGGAGCGCACCATGAACGGCAGCTCCTCGGGGTCGGTGTCCTTGAGCAGGAAGCCCGAGGCGCCCGAGCGCAGCGCCGTCGCCACGTACTCGTCCATGTCGAACGTCGTGAGCATGGCCACGACCGGGGGGTCGGGGAGCCCGCGGAGTTCGGCCAGGACGGTCAGGCCGTCCACGTCCGGCATCCGGATGTCCAGCAGCACCACGTCGGGGGCGGTCTCCCGCGCGGTGCGCACTGCCTGGGCGCCGGGCACCGCCGCGACGACCTCGATGTCGTCGGCCGTGTCGAGGATGCGCTGGAAGCCCATGCGGATCAGAGCCTCGTCGTCGACCACCAGTACCCGGATCACGCGTGCTCCCTCACGGACGGACCACTGTCCGATTCGTACCACGTCGGCGGGCACTCCGCCCGGTGCCGGCACCCGGACCCCGGACCCCCGGCGCGAGATCCGGGGACCGTCCGGACCGGCCGAGCGGCGCCCCGGGACCAGCCAGTCGGCGGGGGCGGTCCGGACAACTGCCGGATGGCTGCCGCCCGACGGGCGCCCGCAACCTTGAACGCATGACGCACGACGCACCGTCGGCGGTGGCGTCCGCCGTGCCCCGGGCGGACGCCACCCCTGCAGCCGGCCCCGCCAACCCTGACGGCCCGCCGTCGACGGGCCGGCTGATCGGACTCGACCTGGCCCGCGGTCTGGCGATCGTCGGCATGTTCGCCGTGCACCTGGGGCCCGACCCGTCGGTGGGCGGGCCGGTCGGCTGGCTCCTGGAGGTGGCCAGCGGCCGCTCCGCCACGCTCTTCGCCGTGCTGGCGGGCTTCACCCTGGTGCTGCTGACGGGCCGGCCGCGGCCCCGGACCGGGCGGGCCGGACGGCAGGCGATGGGCCGTGTACTCATCCGCGCGGCCGTCCTGGTGGCCCTCGGATACGCGCTGACCGCCCTGGACACCCCGGTCAACGTGATCCTGTCCTACTACGGGCTGCTGTTCGTCCTCGCTCTCCCCCTCCACCGGCTGCGGGCAGGCACCCTGGCCGCGGTCGCCGCGGCGGGCGCGATCGTCCTGCCCCTGGCGCTGTACCTGCTGCGGGCCGCCGTCGAGGGCGGGGACTGGTCCGACACCGTGATCGCCCACGATCCCCTGGCCCGGATCACCGGCACGGACGGGTTCGTCGGTCTGTTCGTCACGGGTGACTACCCGGTCCTGACCTGGTTCCCGTTCATCGTCGCGGGCATGGCCCTGGCCAAGACCGACCTCACCCGGCCCCGCGCGCTGGCCAGGGTCGCGGCCTGCGGTTTCGCCCTGGCGGTGGTCGGGTACGGCGGGTCGTGGCTGGCCCTGCACCTCGTTCCGGGCGCCCGGGCCGCCGTGAGCGCGGCCGTGGGAGGCGGTCCGGCCGCCTCCGCCTGGTGGTCCGACGCCGTCGGTGACGGGCCTCCCCTGCCCGGCAGGCCCGCCTGGCTGCTGGTGGCCGCCCCGCACAGCGAGACGACCGGATCCATCGTGGGCAACACCGGCGTCGCTCTGCTGGTCGTCGCGACCTGTCTGCTCGCCACGGCCCGCTTCGCCCGCGTACGGCGGCTCGCTGCCCCGTTGATCGCGCTCGGCTCCGTCTCCCTGACCGCCTACGTCGGCCAGATCGTCGCCATCAAGGCCTTCGGTATCAGCGAGGACATGTCCGACGCGGACTCGTTCGCGGTCCTCGCCGCGTTCGTCACCGTGGCCATGCTCGTGGCCCTGGCCTGGACCCGTCGCTTCCGGCGCGGTCCGCTGGAGTACGCCATGCACACCGCCACCGCGCCCGCCCAGCTCATCCACTAGCCGACGGTGCAGCGTCCGACCATGCGACGTGGCACGGAAGCCGAGGAGGTCAGACGAATGACGACGTGTCTGACGTTTCTGAGCGCGACCGCCGAGGAGACCACGAGGGTCTTCGGTGACCCGCTCTCGCTCGCGGGCGGCCCGCCGCGGGCCACCTCCCCGCACCCGGGGTTCCCGCCCTACTCGCTGGCCGTGCGGGGACCTTCGGCGCGCTGCGCGCGGACCGCCGACGCCCTGGGTCTGGAGACCGTGCCCGAACCCGCCCTGCGGGACTTCGACTACGGCCGGTGGTGCGGGCGGACGGTGGCCGAAGTCGTCGCCGACGACCCCTACGGCTACTCGGCCTGGCTCACCGATCCCGACGCCGCGCCGCACGGCGGCGAGTCGGTCCGCGATCTCTGCGAGCGCACCGCCCGCTGGCTGGACCGTCTGCCGTCCGACACGGACCGGGCCCTGGCCATCGTCGAACCGTCCGTCATCCGGGGCGCGCTCGTGCATGCCTTCTCCGTACCCGCGAGGGCCTTCCGGCATCTCGACCTGCCGTGCCCGCCCGCCGTCGTCTCCCTGATCCTGCGCGACGGCGTCTGGCACGTCCGTTACGGCCACGGGACCGCGTCCGACGTCGGGGAGGCGGCCTCGGACGAGGCGGCCCCCTCGGCACGGGCCCGCTCGGCGGACCGGGGGACGGTCGGGCGGTAGTACACGGGCCGCACCCGACCCGTCGCCCGAGCGTCGCCCGGCCGTCAGGGACGGCACGGCAGGGACCACGCGGCAGGGACGGCGGGCAGGAACGGTGAGACCGGGGTGGATCGGCCGGTTCGGCAGAGGCGGATCGGCCGGGGTGGTGGACTGCGCCGTGCCCGCAGACCGTACGGCGCAGCCCACGGACCTCCTGGGTATGGTGTGGGCGGTCCGGCGGCCGGGCCGTGCCCGGCGACGGGCGGCCGCCGTCCGGGCAACCGCACCACGGCCACCGAGGCCGCGAACAACGAGGAGTTCCGTGAGCGAGACCCAGGTCGTCACCGCGCCCCGCCCGCTGACGCTGGACGACGGCCGGCCCGCAGCCGCGGCCTGGTCGCTCGACCCCGGCATGCTCCACCTCAACCACGGCTCCTTCGGCGCCGTCCCGTTGGTCGCCCAGCGACGGCAGAACGAACTGCGGGCCGAGATGGAGAGCGCCCCCGTCGTCTGGTTCCGGGACGTGACCGAGCGGATCGCCGCCGCCCGCACCGAGATCGCCGAGCACCTCCGGGTCGACGCCGCCGACCTGGCGCTCGTCCCGAACGCCAGCGCGGGTGCCAGCGTCGTGTACGCGGCCCTGTCCGCGCGCCCCGGCAAGGACGTCGTCGTCACCGATCACGGCTACGGCGCCGTCACCATGGGGGCCGAGCGCCTCGCCCGTCGCTGGGGCGGCAGGGTGCGCACGGCGCGCGTGCCGCTGGCGGCCGACGCGGACCAGGCGTACCGGGCGGTGATGTCCGAAGTGGACGACCGGTGCGCCCTCGTGGTCCTGGACCAGATCACCTCGGCCACCGCCCGCAGGCTGCCGGTCGAGCGGATCGCGGCCGAGCTCGCCCGGCACGACGACATCACGCTGCTGGTGGACGGCGCACACGCCCCCGGGCTCCTCCCCGCCCCGTTGAAGGGGCTGGAACACGGCGCCGCCTGGGTCGGCAACCTCCACAAGTGGGGTTGCGCGCCCCGCGGCACGGCCGCCCTCGTGGCCCGCGGCCCGCTGCGCGAGCACCTGCATCCGCTGATCGACTCGTGGAGCGCCGCCGAGCCGTTCCCGCACCGTTTCGACCAGCAGGGCACACTCGACGCCACCGGACCCCTGGCGGCGCCGACGGCGCTGGAGTTCGTCGAGCGCACCTGGGGCTGGGAGACCGCCCGCCGCTACATGGACGAACTGGCCGACTACGGGGCCCGGGTCGTCGGTGCCGCGTTCGCCGGAGCGGCGGGGGACGCGGTGGAGGGCGTCGACGTCGGCATGCCCGTACCGGGGATGCGGCTGGTCCGCATCCCCGAGGGGCTGGGGACCACGCGTCTCGCGGCCGACGCGCTGCGCGACCGCGCCACCGTCGACCTGGGCGTGGAGTGCGCCTTCACCAGTTTCGACGGAGTCGGCTACCTCCGGCTGTCCGCGCATGTCTACAACACCCCCGACGACTACGACCGCTTCGCGCAGACCTGCGTCCCGGTCCTGGAGGACTGGGGCCGAAAGGCCCGCCGGGCTCGCCCCTGAAAGAGGCGGCACTCCCTGTCGTGACCCGGTGACCCGCCCTGTCTCCCGGCGGAGCTCCAAGGGCGCTCGCGCGGGAACGGCCGAGTTGTTGGGCCACAGACGGGGAGGCAAGCTGAATGCATGGAGCCTCAGGGCGGGGGCGAGGACGGGCGCCCGCTGGTCGAGTGGGCGTTTCGCCAGGCGTCGATGTCGTTCTCGGTCTTCGGCGTCGACCAGCGTTACCTGCGGCTCAACGACATGGCGGTCCGCCTGATGGGCATCGAGGAGGACGTCCTGCGCGGCCGGGTGTTCCCGGACGGCGTCCCGGCGGACGTGGACCGGCGGGGCACCGTGGCCGCGCTGCGGGACGTCGCCGCGACCGGGCGGCCCCGGCACTACGAGGGCTACACCCGCGCCCCCTCCGAGGCGCACGAGCACGCCTGGAGCCTCGAACTGTGGCCCGTGCGCGACCCGGCCGGAGAGGTCTGCGCGGTGGCGATGGCCGCGTTCGACAGCAGTGAGCAGTACCGGGCCCGGCAGCGGCTGGCGGTGCTCGACGAGGCGGCCGTCTCGATCGGCACGACCCTGGACCTCGATCGCACCGCGTGCGAACTCGCCGCCCTGGTGGTGCCGCAGTTCGCGGACTTCGCGAGCGTGGACCTGCTGGCGCCGGTCGTCCGGGGCGAGGAGCCGGCCACCGGCCCGCCGGACGCGGCCGTCGTACTGCACCGGGTCGCGCACCTCTCGACCGCCGAGGGCAGCGTCGAGCCGGTCATCGGTCCCGGGGCCGTCGACACCTACCCCGCCTACTCGCCGCCCGCCAGGGCCCTGCACCTGGGACGGACGGTGCACAGCGGCAGTGGCGAGGCCGACTTCGAGCGGTGGATGGCGAGCATGCCATCCCGGGCGAGGAGGATCAACGGCACCGCCATCACCTCGCTGATGGCGGTGCCGCTGATCGCCCGCGACACCACGCTCGGCGTCGCCGTCCTCTTCCGCACCCGGCCCGAACCCTTCGGCGAGGACGACTACGCCCTGGCGCGGGAACTCGCCAGCCGCGCCGCCGTCTGCCTCGACAACGCCCGGCGCTACTCCCGTGAGCGCATCACCGCGCTCACCCTCCAGGAGAACCTGCTGCCGCACCGGCCCCCCAGGCAGTCGGCGGTGGACGTGGCCTTCCGCTATCTGCCGAGCGACTCACGGGCCGGTATCGGCGGGGACTGGTTCGACGTCATCCCGCTCTCGGGCTCCCGGACCGCCCTCGTGGTCGGCGACGTGGTCGGGCACGGCATCCACGCCTCCGCGACGATGGGCCGACTGCGTACGGCCGTGCAGACCCTCGCCGACGTCGACCTGCCACCGGACGAACTGCTGGCCCATCTCGACGACCTGGTCCTGCGGCTGGGCAGCGACGAATTCGGCCACGCCCCGGGCAGCGAGGTCGGCGCCACCTGTCTCTACGCCGTCTACGACCCGGTCGCGCGGGCCCTGTCGGTGGCCAGCGCGGGCCATCCGCCGCCCGTACTGGTGCTGCCGGACGGCACCACGAACATCGTCGAGGTCAACGCCGGACCGGTGCTGGGCGTGGGCGGGCTGCCCTTCGAGGCCACCGAGCTGGAGCTGCCCGAGGGCACGCTCGTCGCCCTGTTCTCCGACGGGCTGATCGAGGCGGCCGGCCAGGACCCGGACGTCGGCACCGACCGGCTGCGCCGGATCCTGGCCGCTCCGCACACCTCGCTGGAGGGCGCCTGCGACGAGACGCTCGCCGCGCTGCTGCCGCGGCGTCCGGCCGACGACATCGCCCTGGTCCTGGCCCGTACCAGGACGTTGGACGCCAGCCACGTCCGCGTCTGGGACCTGGAGCCGGACTTCGCCGGTGTCGCCGCGGCGCGCAAGCACGCCCTCGCGCAACTGGACGCGTGGGGCCTCACCGAGGTCGGCTTCGTCACCGAACTCGTCGTCAGCGAGCTGGTCACCAACGCGATCCGCTACGGCTCGGCACCCGTCCAGCTCCGGCTCATCCAGGACGACTCGCTCATCTGCGAGGTGTCCGACGGCAACCCCACCTCGCCGCATCTGCGCCGGGCGAGGATCTTCGACGAGGGCGGCCGCGGTCTCCTTCTCGTCGCCCAGCTCACCGACCGCTGGGGCACCCGGCACACCCCGACCGGGAAGACCATCTGGACCGAACAGGCCCTGAACTGAGGCATGTCGTACGAGCCCGCGCCACGGGAGCGGTTCGCCTCCCCCGCGTGGCGGGGGACGGTACGGGGAAGCCGTGTCGCGACGGTCTTCCGCCCGTCCGTACGCGACCGGCGCGCGGAACAGATGTGTGAGCCCTGTATGCGCCCCCGTTCGCAGGGGCAGGATACGCGGAGTCAGTGATCACGTGGCCGAGTCCCGCCCCCGACCCCGACGTCCTCGTCGCCCCCCGACATCCCGCGAGACCCAAGGCCCGGGGCCTCGACGCCCCGACGCCCCGACGCCCCGACGCCCCGACGCCCCGAACATCCTCAACGTCCTCAACGCCCCGCGCGACCCCAACGTCCCAGGAAAGCAGGTCGGCTGCCGTGCTGTTGCGTCTGCCCACGTCCGTGTCCGAGGCCCAGGAATGCATAGCGGAGGGAGCCGTGCCGATCGGCGGGGCGAGCCTGGTGTGGGCCACCTGGCAGCAGGACGGCTTCCCCGAACAGGCCGTGTCGCTGCGCCAGGTGCCCGAGGCCCTCGTGGTGGAGCGCGAACTGCTGGGCGCTGCCGTGCTGCTCAACGGGATCGACGACCGCGTACCGGACGTGATGCGCCTGGCGGCGGCCTCGGTGGGGACCGGCGCCGTGCGCCGCACCGCCACGGTCGGCGGCAACCTGGTCGGCAGCACCCTGCGGTGTCTGCTGCCCGCCGCGCTCGTGCTCGACGCCCGGGCGACGGTGCTGGATCCGGACCGGATCTACGAGACCGACCTGGCCGAGGTGGTGGCGAAGCGCCACCCTCTGCTCAGCGTGCGCTGGCGCGAACCGGTGGCCAGCGGGTATCTCAAGCTGTCCGGTGAGGCGGGCGGACCGCCGCCGCTCGTCGTCGCCGCGGCCGTGCACGCCGAGGGCGCGGGCGAACGCCGGCTGCGGGTCGCCGTCCGCGACGGCTACGACGTGATCAGTGAGAGCACGGCGGCCGGCACCGACGCCGACCGGGTCCTGGAGTCCCTGTCCGGCACCGCCGTGGGCACTCTCGGTCCGGCCGCCCGGGACGCGGTGCGGCGGCAGGTCACCGACGTCCTGGCCCGCGCGGCCGGGCGCTGAGCACGCGGCCGCCGGACGGCGTCACGGGACGCCGTGCACGCGGCCGGCCGCCGGCGTCAGACACGCCCCGCACCGCCGCCGCGCCGGTCGCGGCCGTGCGGGGCGGCACGGCCGCGGGGGCCCGAGGAGGTGACCGTCGTCCGTGGTCCGGCGTCCAGTACCTGGTCTCCGTAGAGGTCCTGGAGCCAGTTGGTCTGGTAGATGGTGTCGAGGTAGCGCTCGCCGAGGTCCGCGGCGATGGCCACCGCGGTGATGCCGCGGGTGTCGTGCCGGTTCAGCCAGTCCGCCGCGCCGCTGACGACCGTCCCGGTGGAACCGCCGAACAGGAAGCCGCTCCTGGCCAGCCGGTGGCAGGTACGGATGGTGTCCGCCTCCTCGACCTTGATCACCTCGTCGACGAACGACTCGTCGAGCAGCGGCGGTCGCATGCTCATGCCCAGGCCGGGGATCATCCGCCGCCCCGGCTCGCCGCCGAAGGCCACCGAGCCCACGCTGTCCACGGCGACGATCCGGACCGAGGGGCTGTGCTCCCGGAAGTAGCGGGCGCAGCCCATCAGGGTCCCGGTCGTGCCCGCGCCGATGAAGAGCACGTCCAGGCGCGGGAACTCGTCGGCGATCTCCGGCGCCGTCGTCCGGTAGTGCGCCAGCCAGTTGCCCGGATTGGTGTACTGGCTGAGCCACACGTAGCGGTCGTCGGACGCGCAGAGTTCACGGACGTAGTCGAGGCGGGCGCCGAGGAAACCGGTGTCGGCGTTCATCTCGGCGATCACGTGCACCTCGCTGCCCAGCGCCTCCATCAGCAGTCGGGTCGACAGGTTGCAGCGGGAGTCGGTCACGCACAGGAACCGGTAGCCCTTGCTCGCGGCGATCATGCTCAGCGCCACGCCGAGGTTCCCGGACGAGGACTCGACCAGGATCGAGTCCCGGGTGAGGATCCCGTCCCGCTCGGCGGCCGTCACCATCTCGTTCGCGGCCTTCAACTTGATGGAGCCCGCGAAGTTGAAGCCCTCGCACTTCAAGTAGAGCGGATGCCCGACGATCGACCGGAGGTCGACGAAGAGCCGACTTTCGTTGAAGGCGTAGGGAGCGGAGATGACGGGCACGGTGGCCTCCAGGTGCCAGAGCCGGGGAAGTGCCTTCAGCCGTACCGGCGCAGGTCGTGGAAGAAGTCGTCGATGACGTGGAGCTCCCCCGTCCGGGCCACCTCGTCGTACACGTACTTGCCGACGGCCAGATCGAGGACGCCGAGCCCGAAGGGCGAGAAGATCACCGGACGGTCGGCCGGCGGGGTCACCCGGCCGGACATCACGTCGTCGAGCGTGCCGTCCAGGAAGTCACGGCTGCCGGTGAGCTGTTCGGCCAGGTGGGGTGAGGTGTCGGCCTTCAGGCAGTGCTCGACGTCGTCCACGATGTTGGCGGAGGCGAGCAGGATCTCGGGGGCGAGGTCGCGCAGCGAGACATGCAGGACCAGCGGGTTGTGCGCGAACCAGGCCGGCTCGGTGACATGGGGCGCGCCGGCCACCGTGGCGAAGACCACCAGATCGCTGGAGCGGATCAGCTTCTCGGCGCTGTCGTGCACCGTGATCTGCGCGGTGTGCCCCGGGGTGCCGGCCTGGCGCAGGTAGCCGCAGAATCCGGCGGTGCTGTCCGCGGACAGGTCGTGGACGCCGACGGTGTCGAACGCCCAGCCGGTGGCGGCCAGGAAGGTGTGGATGTACCGGGCGATCAGGCCGGTGCCGACGAATCCGACCCGGGCCGGGCGGGGCCGCCCGCGGCTGAGCCGGTCGGCCGCCAGCGCCGCGGACGCCGCGGTTCTGGTGGCGCTGATGACGGAGCTCTCCAGGACGGCGAAGGGATAGCCGGTGTCGTGGTCGTTGAGGACGAGCACCGCGGAGGCCCTGGGCAGTCCCTCGGCCACGTTGGCCGGGAAGCTGGAGATCCACTTCAGGCCGTCCACGCGCAGCGGCCCGCCCAGCGAGGCCGGCAGCGCGATGATCCGGGCGGTGGGACGGTCGGGGAAGCGCAGGAAGTACGACGGCGGGTTGACCGAGTCACCGGCCCCGTGCAGCCGGTAGGTCGCCTCGACCAGTTCCACGATCTGCCGTTCGCGCCCGTCGAGCGCGCGCTGCACCTGGGCGCCGGAGATCACCGCGAAGGTCGGTGCCGGGGCGGACGCGGCGGGAGCGGTCCGGGTGGCGGGAGTGGGCAGGGCCGTCATCGCAGACTCGCCTCCGGGGTCGGGGCGCCGTCGGCCAGGCGCCGCGGCTCGGCCATGCCGACCAGCACCTCGCGCTCTCCGGTGTAGGCCTCTCTGCTGTGCGCGGTGCGGATGTTGTCGACCAGCAGCACGTCCCCGGCCTGCCAGGGCTCGCGCCGGGTGTGGTTCTCGTAGGTGGCGTTGAGGAGCTGGACGACGTCCTCGCCGATCGGGGAGCCGTCGCCGAAGCGGGTGTTGAACGGCAGTCCGTCCGCGCCGTACTCGTCCACCAGGTACTCGCGCACCTCGGGGGCGAGCGTCCACTCGTTGAGGAAGGCGATCTGGTTGAACCAGCAGCGCCGGCCGGTGACCGGATGGGTGACCACGGCGCTGCGCAGCTGCCGGGTACGCAGGGATCCGTCGGGCTGCCAGGCGAAGTCGATGTCCTGGGCGTGGCAGTAGTGCTCGACGGCCGCGCGGTCGTCGGTGCCGAAGGACTCCTCCAGGGACGCGCCGATCTCGTCGTTGTAACTGCGGGTGAGCATCCAGCCCTCGCGTTCGAACCGCTCCCGCAGCGCGGACGGCAACGCCTTCAGTACCTGTTCGGCGTCCGCCACGGCGGTCGCGCCGCCCTGGTCGGGCGCGCGCAGGCAGGCGAACAGCATCAGGCCCGGGATCTCCAGCCGGTAGCTGAGCTCGTGGTGCATGCACATCGGCTGGTTGGCCGGCCAGGCGGTGGTGGAGTACAGGCCGGGGCCTTTGACCTCGCGGGGGGCGAAGGCCTCGCGCTCCGTCATCGGGTCGCCGGCCAGCGCCGCGAAGACGGCCGCGGTCCGCTCGGCGTCGCGCAGGTCCAGGCCGCGCACGAGCAGTACGCCGTGTTCGGTGACGCGGGCCCTGAGCGTGTCGCGGTTCTCGGCCGCCCACCGGGTGGCCTCGGCGGGGGCCTCGACCCGCAGGATCGGCGGCGTGCCCGGTCGCAGGTCCGCTTCGGGCAGTGCTGCCAGGGAGGAGGACGACATCTGGATTCCTTTCGGTTGCCGGCCGGACGGCTCAGCGGGAGGCCGGTGATCGCAGGTCCCCCCACACCGCCCGGGCCGCCGCGGCCGGACGGGTGCGCGGGAAGTAGTGGCCGCCGTCGGCGAGTCGGTGCACGTCCACGTGTTCGGCCAGGAGCTGCCAGTCGCGGTGGCGTTCGGCGGACCCCGCCGTGATCGGGTCGTCGTCGGCGACGACGACGGTGACCGGCACGGACAGCCGTACCGCCGGGGGGTGTTCGAGGGCGTCGGCGAGGTAGCGGTGCGCGGCCACGCAGTCGTGCCGGTAGGCGGCGCCGATGTGTTCGGCGTGCCGCGCGTCGAGTTCGTCGAGCTCGGTGTATCCGCCGTCCGCGCTGAGCCGGGCGGCGATCTCGACGTTGTTCAGCTCCGTCAACTCGGCGACGGCTGCGCGTCTTTCGTCGGAGGTGCCGAGCAACTGGGCGCCGAGGAAGACCCGTTCGACGCTCACTCCGCGCTCCGCCAGTCTCCGCGCGGTCTCGACGGCCGTCGCGGCGCCGGAGGAGTGGCCCCAGAGCAGGACCCGGGTGAGGCCGCGTGCGGTGATCTCGGCGGCGACCTGCTCCGCGACCTCCTCCAGGGACACGAAGGGTTCCTTGCGGGCGGCCAGGTCGTGGCCGGGCAGTTCGACGGCGTAGACCGGCAGCCCCTGGTCCGCCAGGGCGCCGGCCAGCGGCTGGAAGTTGACCGCGTTGCCGCCCGCGTAGGGGAAGCACACCAGGGCACGGTCCGGGGCGCCGGCCGGCTCCGCCAGGGGCTGGAGCAGTCCGGGGCGTTCCCGGGTCGCGCCGTCGAGGAGCGCGGCGAGGTCGGCGAGCACCGGATGGCGGGTGATCTCCTTCAGGGACACCGCGCGGTCCAGGGCCAGGGTGAGCCGCACGGCCGACAGCGAGGTGCCGCCGCACTCGAAGAAGTGGTCGTGCCGGCCGATGCGGTGCTCGGGCACGGCCAGCAACTCGGCCCACACGCCCGCGAGTTTGCGTTCGGTCGGGGTGTACGGGGCGCTGCGCCGCTCCTCGGCGGCCTCGCCGCGCGCGGCCTGGTCGGCGAGCGCGGTCAGTGCCTTGCGGTCGGTCTTCCCGTTGCCGGTCAGGGGCAGGCTCCGCTGCCAGTGGAACGCGGAGGGGACCATGTAGGCGGGCAGGACGGCGCCCAGGGCCGCGCGCAGGTCGTCCGTGCGCAGGCGCTCTCCGGTGTGGAAGGCGATCAGGTGGGCGGCGCGGCCGGGCGGCTCCGACACCACCACCGCGGCGTCGCGCACCCCGGGCACCCGCAGCAGGGTGTTCTCGATCTCGCCGATCTCGATGCGGAAGCCGCGGATCTTGACCTGGTTGTCCCGGCGGCCGAGGAACTCCAGTTTGCCGCCGGGCTGCCACCGGCCCCAGTCGCCGCCCAGGTAGAGCCGCCCGCCGGGCCGGTAGGGGTCGTCCCGGTAGGCCTCACGGGTGCGTTCGGGGTCGTTGACGTAGCCGCGGCCCACGCACACTCCGGAGAACGCGATCAGCCCGGGGGCGCCCAGCGGCACCAGCGCCAGGTGTTCGTCGACGACGTGCACCCGTACGTTGTTGACCGCGGGCCCGAGCAGCACCCGGTCCGGCACCCGGTCCATGACCTCGTGGTTGGTGTCGTCCGAGGTCTCGGTCAGTCCGTAGGCGTTGACGAGCCGGATCCCGGGCCGGACCGCGAACCAGCGCTGGACCAGTTCCCGCTTCAGGGCCTCGCCGGTGACCGACACACAGGTCAGGTCGGGCAGTTCGCGCGGATGCCGCTCCAGGTAGGTCACCACCACCTCCAGGTAGGAGGGCACCATCTGCACCACCCCCACCCGGCCGCGGACGAGGGTGTCGACGAACCGCTCCACGTCCACCACGACGTCCTGTTCGACAAGCAGGGTCCGGCCGCCGACCAGCAGCGCCGACACCAGTTGCCACAGCGAGATGTCGAAGCACTGCGGGGCGGTCTGCGCCACCACCCGGTCCTGGTCGATCCCCAGGTCGTCGATCTTGGCGTAGAGGTGGTTGAGCATGCCCGCGTGCTCGCACATCGCCCCCTTCGGCTCGCCGGTGGAGCCGGAGGTGAAGTAGATGTAGGCGAGCTGGTCGGGCGTGACCGGCACCCCGAGGTCGGTGCCGTCGTGCTGCTCGGCGTACGCCGCCTCGATCAGCAGCCGTTCCACTGCGGGCAGGTTCTCCAGGGCCCGGTCGAGGGTGCCGGTGCTGCCGGTCTCGGTCAGCACGAGCCGGCATCCCGACCGCGACAGGGTCGCCTCGACGCGTCCCGCGGGGAAGTGCGGCTCGATGGGCAGGTAGACGCAGCCGGCCTTGAACACGGCCAGCACCGCGGCCAGCCAGTCGAGCCGGCGTTCGGTGACCACGCCG
Source organism: Streptomyces sp. NPDC001443 (assembly GCF_053597355.1). NCBI lineage: Bacteria > Bacillati > Actinomycetota > Actinomycetes > Kitasatosporales > Streptomycetaceae > Streptomyces > Streptomyces sp. NPDC001443. Next base: position 76,291 of record NZ_JBSFIA010000035.1, on the reverse strand, counting down.
ACGACCGCCTCGCGGCCGAGTCCGCGCGTGCGCAGGGCCCGCGCGAGGCGGTTCGCCCGCGCGTTGAGTTCCCCGTACGTCCAGGAGTCCTCGCCGTGCACCGCCGCGACCGCCTGCGGATGGGCGCGCGCCCGCTGTTCGAACAGCTCGTGCGCCCGCGCGTCCGGCAGTTCGCGGCTGGGTCCGGCCAGTGCCTGGAGCTGGTGGCGCACCTCGTCGGCCGGGAGCAGGCTCTGCCGGGCGTGTCCGGCGTCCGGGTCGGTGGTCATCAGCCGCAGCGCGGTGACGTGGTAGCCGCCGATCCGGGCGGCGGACCCGGCGTCGAGCGCCTCGGTGCGATAGCGCACCCGCAGCACCGGGCCCGTGTCCCGGTCGCACCAGCCCACGGCGAGCACCACGTCGTCGGCCGGCCCGCCGTCGGCCCCGGTCGGGTCGAACACGATCTCGTACGACGGCTCCGTCGTCCCCAGCTCCCGGCGCACCTCGTCCACGGGGAAGTCCCGGTGCTCCAGCATTTCCGCCTCGGCGCGGTGGACGCTCGCCACCAGTTCGCGCCACGAACCGGGGGCGAGGCTGAGCCGGCACGGCAGCGGGCCGGTGCCGGACCCGGCGGCGTAGCCGGTCACCACCTCCTCCTCCGCGGAGAGGGCGGCCAGCACCTTGGCGTGCGCGGTCAGCAGCAGGGAGGTCACCGGTACCCGCCAGGCACGGGCCAGTTCCCGCACCGCGTCCGTCACGCTCTCCGGCACCGCCTCCACGTACTCGGCGACCCCGGCGGCCGGTTCCGGGGCCCACCGTGGCACCGCGGTGCATCCGCCGGCGGCCAGTGTGTGGCGCCAGTACTGGCGGTCCGCCTCCAGGTGCGTTCCCATGGGGTGGCCTTCCTCAGCTCGCGGTGGCAGCGTCGTCGTCGGTGTGCCGTGTCCCGGCCCGGTCCGCCGGGCTCGCGTCGGCGGGGCGGTCGGACCGGTCGAGGGATTCGGGCATCTCCCCGGCGGGGTTTCCTCCCCAGCGGGCGTTCGGGGGGACTTCCTCGCCCTTCATCAGGAAGGAGTCCGGCGCCAGGACCGCGCCGTCCCCGATCGTCACCCCGTAGTGCACGTGTGCGCCGACGCCGAGGGTGCAGCGGGCACCGAGGGTGGTGCGGTCGGACTTGAAGGTGCCGTCCTCCTGCGAGTGGCACTGGATCTTGCTGCCCACGTTGAGCGTGCAGTCGTCCCCGATCGCGGTGAGCGTCCGCTCGGTGATGTGGCAGCCGTCGTCGAAGACCCGCCTGCCGACACGCACGCCCAGCAGTCGCCAGACCACGCTCTTGAACGGGGTTCCGTTGAAGACGTTGAGATAGTTCTCCGGGACCTTCCAGAGCCGCTCCTGGCGCCAGAAAGCCGGATCGTAGATGGAGCACAATTGCGGGCGCAGTCCGCGGAAGGATCCGATGCAACGCTCGCACAGCACGAAATAGAGCGTCGTGATGGCGAGGGTGATCGCGACATACGCACCGAGCACCACATGCCCGAGTGTTCCGTACAGGCTCTCCGTGGCGAGCCCGAACGCCGTGAGCACAAAGACGTGGAGCCATCGAAGGAACAGGAAAAGCAGCAGTGTGCGCGTGTTGTAGCGGTTCTTGGCGGCAAGATGGCGGCCGAGTTCCTGTTCGGTCCTGAGATGGTCGAACTGGACGTCGCGCTCGACCGTGCGGGGAATCTCGAAGGGCGGCGATCCGAGGATCCCCACGCCTTCCCGGATCCGGCCGTCGAGGGGCACCATCACCTTTGTCGCGAGCAGACAGTTCTCCCCCGTCCTGCCCCCGGCCGGATAGACGATGTTGTTGCCGATGAAGTTGCGCGGTCCGATCGACGCCCGGGAAACCCGGAAAGACGTGCTGGAGAAATCCGCGTTCACGATGGAAAGTCCGTCCGCCACCATCGTCCCGGTGCCGACGCGCACCAGATACGGGGTTTCGTGCTGCACCTCCGTACCGAAGTTCGAGCCGGTCTGCTCGATGCGCGAGAGATCGTAACCGAGAACCCGAAGATAATGCACGATGTAGGAACTGTCACCGAACAGCCAGGCGAAGAACTTGATGTTCGTCATCCGCGCTGTCGCCCGGTGCGCCGCATACCGGAAGCCGTACAGCGGATACGCCTGGTCGGGCTCGATCACGAGCGCGAGCAGACGCGGCACGGTGAACAGCACGGCCAGCCCCAGCACGACGAACCCGAAGAACAACGCGGCGGAAAGGAGTACGGCGTCGGTGAAGAATTCCGCCGACGAATTCAGCGGCGTGTCCGACTGGATCCGCTTGCCGAGCGCGGGGATCTGCGCGAACAGCATGTACACACCGCCGACGGCCAGCGGCACATACAGCAGGAACGTCTGCGCCAGGGTGACCAGCCCGAACCAGGTCCGGCGCAGAGCGCCGCACCTCGCCGGCGCGACCCGCACGTAGTCGATCCCGGTGGGCTCCGCGGGAGAGCCGTGCATGTGCGCGCCCGCGGGGACCGACTGGCCCGGGTACAGGGAGGACGCGTGGCCGAGCTGGGCTCCGTCGCCCATCGCGGTGTCGATGTCGAGGACGGTCTTCTCGCCGACGAACACGTCCCGGCCGAGGGTGACCGGGCCGGTCCTGATCCGTCCGGCGTGCGCGCGGTAGCCGAGGAAGGACGCCTCCTTGCGGATCACCGTGCCGGAGCCGATCGTCAGCAGGTCGGTGCAGACCGGCACGGAACGGGAGAGGATCGTGACCCCCGCGCCGATCCGCGCGCCGAGCGCCCGGAGGTAGAGCACGTACAGCGGATTGCCGACGAAGAACACCATCGGGTTGGCGTGGAGCAGCACCTTGACGAGCCACAGGCGGAGATACGCCAGGCCCCAGAGCGGGAATTCGGTGGGCTTCCAGCGGCCGACGAGAATCCATTTGGCCGCGATCGGGAACAGGCACAGGAGCAGGAAACCGACCCCGCCGAACAACAGCGACCGCAGATAGATGCCGACCAGCCCCGAGCCGGCCGCGACCCATTCGTAGCCGCGGGCGGTGACGAGCCCGAAGACGAACGAATATCCCAGGAATACGAACAACTGGACGGCTCCGCAGAACACATAACGCCCGGTGCTCCCCGGGGTCGCCTCCGGGGAGCGGTCGGTCACGGCCGGCGCCGCCGCGGGAATCGGCACGCCGACGGGGGCCGGGGCGGCCGCGTCCGCGAGGGCGGCCGCCAAGGCCCTGATCGTGGGATACCGGTAGATGTCCTTCATGGAGGCGGCCGGCAGATCCGACCGCTTCCGGACCCGTGCGCAGAACTGGGCCATGACCAGGGAGTTGGCCCCGAGGTCGTCGAAGAAGTGACTGTCGGCCGGCACGTGGTCCGCGCGTACGACACCGGCGAGCACTTCCGCGAATTCCCTTTCGGTGTCCTCCACCGTCGGGCCGGCACCATTGCCACCCCCGGCCACAGCGGCTCCGTCCAATCCGGATATAAAAATCTCGGACGACTGATCTACCATGTGCACTCCTGAGGACATTTCCCTGACCAATGGCCCCAGACGGCCGCCGGCCCATTGTCCCCGCGCTCTGTGGAACGGCACGGACCGAGCCATCCGGCAGCCACGAGGCCGTGCGCTCTCATTGATCACCAATCCATGGCCTACAGTCTCGGCCGTCCCTCGTCAGGTTGCCACTTCGAACCCGCCGGACGGAAACGACATCGCCGCCCGGCGGCCGTAATTCCCTGGACCCGCCACCACCGGCGTAAGTCGGGGACCACCCGGATGGCCGCTCCTCGGCCGGACATCCGGTGACACCGGCCTTGGCGCGCTCGTACGGGTGTGCCGCGGCCGGTCACGGGTGCCAGGGATCCGTCCCCTGGACGGTGGCGTCCGTGTGATGTTTCGGACGAGGGCGTCATGAACGGCGAGGAAGCGGCAAGGTTGCCTTTCATGCTCGGCACGGAACATCCCCCCGCACAGGAGACCAGGACGAACGCGGCGGCGCGGGCGTCGCCGCCCACCGGCCCGTCGGCCGCGGCCGACGCCGCTTCGGCGGCCCGCGCACCCGCCCTGCCGTCCCTCACCGGTCTGCGGTGGATGGCGGCGCTGCTCGTCTTCGGACTGCACATCCGCAACGCCGGTTACTTCGGCGGCACCGGCGGACGGATCATGACCTGGGGGTTCGGGCCCGGCGGCAGCGGGGTGTCCTTCTTCTTCGTCCTGTCCGGCTTCGTCCTCATGTGGTCCGCCCGGCCCGCCGACCGCGCGTTCGCCTTCTGGCGGCGGCGCATCGCCCGCGTGTACCCGGTCCACCTGGTCACGGCCGCGCTGGCGCTGCTCATGGCGTACGGCCTGGGCATGTTCACGATGCCCACGCCCCGCCAGGGCCTGGCCAACCTGCTGCTGGTGCACTCCTGGTGGCGCCCCTGGTGGCAGACGCTCGACCCGGTGAGCTGGTCGCTGGCCTGCGAGGCCTTCTTCTACGCGCTCTTCCCGGCGCTGGCGTTCGTCCTGCGCCGCCTCGGCGCCCGCGGATCGGCGGCCGTCGCCGGGGCGTCGGCGCTGGCGGTGCTGGCGCTGAGCGCCTGCGACCCCCACACCTGGCTGGGCGGACAGCTCTACTCGTTCCCCGCTGCCCGGCTGCCCGAGTTCGTCCTCGGCGCCGCCGTGGCCCGTACGGTGCTCCTCGGACGCTGGCGCGGGCCGGGTCTGGAGGCCTCGCTCGCCCTGACGATCATCGGCTACTTCCTGGTGCCCCAGGTCACCCCCGGTCACTCCGCCACCGCCTGCACCCTGCTCGGGTTCGCCCTGCTGATCCCGGCGGCCGCCGTCGCCGACCTGCGCGGACTGCCCTCGCTGTGGCGGCACCGGCGGCTGGTGCGGCTCGGCGAGCTCTCGTTCGCCTTCTACATGGTGCACCTGCTGGTCGTACGCGCCGTCCGCAGCCTCGTCGGCACCGGCCCGCGCTTCGGCGTGCCGGAAGGCCTGGGCCTGACCGCCGCCGTGTTCGCGGTGTCCCTGGGTCTGGCCTGGGTGCTGTACGAGGGCGTGGAGCGCCCGGCCAGAGGGCTGCTGCTGCGCGAGGGACGCCGTGCGCGCGCCGGTGGAACGGCCCCGCAGGCCCGTACCGGGGAACCCGGCGCCACCGCGGCCCGTACAGAGCGGGTCGGCACCCGGGAGGCCGGCGCGCCGTCGGGCGGTGCACCGGCCGGTGCGCCGGAGGCCCGGGCCGCACAGCCCTGCGCCCCGGAGGCCCGGGCACCGGAAGGCTGGGCACCGGAAGGCCCGGCCGCGCAGGCCGGTGCCGCACAGGTCAGTGCCGCGAGAGCGGGTTCCGCGCATGCCGGTTCCGCGAAAGCCGGTTCCGCGAAAGCCGGTTCCGCGAAAGCCCGTGGGGGGCCGGAGGCGGCCGCCCCGGACGCGTAGTCGGCCGTCCGGGCCGCTGCCCCCGAAGGTTCCGGGGGCGCGTGCACAGGCGACCGACCCGCCGCCTCGGCGCGGCGACGTACCCGTGAAAGCGACCGGCCGGCGGCCCGCGCGGCACTCAGCGCGGGCCGCCGCTCCCGTCGTCGGGCGCGGCCGTGCGGGTGCGGGCCGACCGTCCGGGTACGGCCGTCCGGCCGACCGCGGCCGCGAGCTTGCGCAGCCGGCGCCAGTCGAGGCGCGGCGGCGCCTCCGGCACCCCGGGCCGAACCCGGGGGACGCGCACCCGCAGCGAGCGCCGTGCAATACGGCAGCGGACGGGGGCGGGCATCAGCAGCGCCTCGCCGTCCAGCCCGACCTCCAGCTGCGCCTCGTCCGCCTCCACGACCACTTCGTGCGCGGTCAGCGCCGCCAGTCCGGACGGGTTCGGCTCCAGCACCAGCTCGGCCGCCTCCACGGCGCTGTCGACGCGGACGGCGAGGACCCCGAGCCGTCCCGAGTTCAGCCGCTCACGGCGGCCGAAGCCGAAGGGGTCGCCGGTGCGGTAGGCGTTGTTGCTCACCAGCACGGCCTGCGGCTCGGTGAGCGTGGTGTCGTCGGCACGGACGGTCAGCCGCGGACCGCGCTGCCGGGTGAGCAGGTCCGGAAGCACCTCCAGCGCGGTGCCGACCTTGGCGTCGCGGTAGCCCGGATTCTGCACCACGGCCCCGTACACCCCGAAGGAGGCGTTGTTGACGAACGGGCGGCCGTCGGCGAAGGCGAGGTCGACGTGCAGCTCCACCCCGTCGGTGAGCGCGTCCAGGCAGGTGGAGGGGTCGTCGCGGTCGAGGCCCAGGTCCATGGCGAAGTGGTTGCGGGTACCGGCCGAGATGACGAGGAACGGCAGACCGTGCTCCGCGGCCACGGCGGCGACCAGGGCCTGCGTACCGTCCCCGCCCGCGACACCCAGCAGGTCCGCTCCCCCGGCCACCGCCGCCCTGGCCAGCTCGGTGACGTCCTGGTGCTGTCCGGGGTCTAGCAGCACGACCTGCGCGCCGAGGCGCTCCGCCTTCTCCCGCAGGGAGAACTTCTCGACCTTGCCGCCGCCGGAACGCGGGTTGAGGATGAGGAAGGGCCGCTCCGGCGGCGGTGTGCGGTGCTCCTTCATCCATACGGGACGCAGGTCCGTGCTGCGCAGGGCGTACCGTCCGCTCCACACGGCCGCGCACCACAGGAGCGCGGACAGCGCGATCACCCACAGCAGCCCCACCGCGACGAACAGGGCGACCACGACGACGGGGGTGGCGGCCGCCAGCACCATCGCCGCCGCCCGGATCACTCCGCGCCGGGACAGCGTCCACCAGAGCGCGGCGGCGGTGACGGCCAGCCCGACGAGCCCGACCGCCAGCAGCACCAGCCCGCCGACCCCTCCGTAGACGAGGGGCAGCAGCGCGGCCGCCGCCGCGGCGGCCAGCGCGCCTCGGGCGGCCCATGCCTGCCGGTGGTGCCCCCGCCCACTCCCTGTCGCTGCCATGAGCCCCTTCCCCGGTTCGGCGCCTGCGTGCGGCACCGTCCCTCACTCCGTATGCGGGTCGGCATGATCGTGCGGGGCGCTGCGTGCATATCACCTGCCCCCAACCCCGGACGGTGAACCCGCGCGAAAGTGTGCGATCCCGGGCATCGGGGGGACCATGGAAGCCGAGACGCCCGCGCACCGGCGGGAAGCGTTCCCGGCCGGAAGGGGGCGGCGCCCGTCCTGCGGTCGGAAGGAGTGCCCTCGATGAGCGGACCCGAGCGTCCCCCGCCCGCCCTCGGTGTCGCGGTGGGCGGTCGGCCGAGCGGGCTGATGGACCTCCTGAACGTCGCGGCGGTCGTGCTGGACGCGGACGGCCGGATCGTGCTGTGGAGCCCTCAGGCCGAGGAGCTGTACGGCTACTCGGCGCAGGAGGCCCTCGGGCGGTACGCCGCGCACGTGCTCGTGCACGAAGAGCACTGGGACTGGGTGGTCCAAGCCTTCATCGACGTCATGGAGACCGGCCGGAGCTGGGCCGGGACGTTCCCCATCCGGTGCAAGGACGGCAGCACGCGCCAGGTGGAACTGCGCAACATGCGCCTGCTGAACGACGAGGGCGAGTACTACGCCCTCGGACTCGGCGCCGACTCCCCCACCCTGCGCGAGCTGGAACGGGACGTGGCGCTCTCGACCCGGCTGATCTCCCAGTCACCGGTCGGAGTGGCGATCTTCGACCCCGATCTGCGGTACGTGTCCGTGAACCCCGCCCTGGAACGCATGCACGGCATTCCCGCGACGGACCACCTCGGCCGCCACTACCGCGAGATCATGTCGTCCCCGGCGTTCGAGGAGACGGAGACGGCGCTGAAGCAAGTGCTGCGCACCGGGAGCCCGCTGATCGAGGAGTCCACCGTCGTGGGGCGCACTCCGGCCGACCCCGGGCACGACCACGCCTGGACGATCTCGATGTACCGGCTGGAGGACTCCCTCGGCCATGTGCTCGGGGTGGCGGAGCTCGTCGTGGACGTCACCGAGCGCCACGCGTCGGCACAGGAGGCCAGTGAGACTCGGCGCCGGCTGGCGCTGATCGCCGACGGCTCCGCCCGGATCGGCACCACGCTGGAGGTCGGTCGGACCGCCCGGGAGCTGGCGGACGTCACGGTGCCCGAGTTCGCCGACGTGGCCGCCGTCGACCTGCTCGACTCCATGCTCGACGAGTACCGGCCCGCCTCCCGGGACGGCCCGGCGTTCTTCCGCGCCCTCGCGGTGAAGGCCGCCTACCCCACCGACGCCTTCCTGGCCGCCGACCCGCCCGGCACGATCACCCGGTACGCCGCCGAGAGTCCGGTGACGACGTGCGTACGCGGCGGGCGGCCCGTGCTGATCCGGCACGCGGACGGCGGCGACCTGGCCCGGATCGCCCGCGACGAGGACGCGGCGGTGCTGCTGGCCCGGGCCGGGGTGCACTCCTACATGGCCGTGCCGCTCATCGCGCGCGGCACCACGCTCGGGTTCCTGGCGCTGACCCGCGCCCGCGATCCGCGGCCCTTCGACGAGGACGACCTCGCCATCGCCACCGAGCTCGCCTCCCGCGCCGCGGTCTGCATCGACAACGCCCGCACGCACCAGAGCGTGCGCAACGCCGCCGAGACCCTGCAGCGCAGCCTGCTCCCCGACCACCCGCCGCACCTGCCCGGCCTGCGGGTCGCCTCCCGCTATCTGCCCGCGCTCGCGGCCTACGAGGTCGGCGGCGACTGGTACGACGTGCTGCCCCTGGCGGGCGAGCGGACCGCGCTCGTCGTGGGGGACGTGATGGGCAGCGGCATCCACGCGGCCGCCGCGATGGGCCGGCTGCGCACCGCCACCGCGGCCTTCACCGAGCTCGACCTGGACCCCGCCCAGGTCCTCCAGCACCTGGACACGATCACCTCACGGCTCGAGCAGTACATCGCCACCTGCGTCTACGCCGTCTACGACCCGCACCGCGCCGAGCTGCGCATCGCGAACGCCGGCCACATGCCGCCCGTGGCGGTGTGCAAGGGCACCGGACCGCGGCTGCTGGAACTGCCCACGGGCACCCCGCTCGGCGTCGGCGGTGTCCCGTTCGAGTCGACCGTCCTCCGCTTCGCCCCGGACGACGAGCTGGTCCTGTACACCGACGGTCTGGTCGAGAGCCGCCACGAGCACCTCGACGAACGGCTCGAAGCGCTGCTGGGGCTGCTCGACGCTCCGGACTGCACGCTGGAGGAGACCTGCAACCGGCTGCTGGGCAGCCTCCGCAACCCGCAGGACCACGACGACGTCGCGCTGCTGATCGCCCGCGCCCGGCCGTTCACCCCGGTCACCGGCCTGCGGCATTGAGCCGTGCGCCCCGGTCACCGGCCTGCGGCATCGAACCGTGCGCCCCGGTCACCCGCCTGCGGCATCGAACCGTGCGCCCCGGTCACCCGCCTGCGGCATTGAGCCGTGCGCCCCGGTCACCGGCCTGCGGCATCGAACCGTGCGTCCCGGTCACCGACCTGCGGCATCGAACCGTGCGCCCCGGTCACCCGCCTGCGGCATCGGACATGGGCCCGTCGGCCAGCCCGGCCGTCGGACGGGTACGCCGGCTCCACCACGGCGCGAGCTGGAGGACCCCGAACGCCACCTCGGCCCCGAGGAACAGCCACAGCGCCCGCGTCGCACCGTGCGCCAGCGCGTACGCCTCCCAGGCCGCGAACAGCACCCGGGCGAAACCGTCGAACAGACCGTGCACCGCGACCGGCCGCAGGAGCCGCAGGGCGGACCAGACGACGACGAGCGAACCCATCAGGTTCGCGTACATGGTCTGCGTCGGATCGAGCGCGGGCAGCGTGCCCCACCCGAACGTGTCGCCCGCCCGGTCGAGGACGTCGTGGACCAGGGCGTACGTCCACGGTGTCGCGAAGCCGGCGGTGACGACGAGGTCGTACCAGGCGCTCGCGCGGACGAGGCGGAGATAGGCGGGGCGCGCGGGAGCGGGACGGGGCATCACGAGGGGGCTCCTGAGGGGTGCTGGGCAACCGACGCCTCACGGTAAACAGCGGAGTACGCTCCAAGGTCAAGGCCATCGGGCGGACGGAAGGCAGGACAAAGGGCCATGCGCATCGGGGAGTTGGCCGAACGTACGGGCCTGACGAAGGACACCGTCCGGTTCTACGAGCGGATCGGTCTCGTCGAGAGCCGTCGACTGCCCAACGGATACCGCGACTTCCCGCCGGAAGCCGTTCCCTGGCTCCGGTACGTCCGTACCGCGCAGGCGCTCGGGTTCACACTGGCGGAGATCGCACGGCACTTCGTGGAACTCGGCGAGGCCCCGGACAGCACGGCGGCACTGTCCGCGCTGTTCGCGGAGAAGATCCGGATCGTCGACGCCCGGATGACCGAACTCGCCGCCCTGCGCGCCGAACTGACGGAGCGTATGGACACCGGGTGCCCCTTGCGTGCGGTGGACGCAGCCGGGCGGTAGGCGTCCGGCCCACCGACGACAGCCCGTTCGCCGACGGGCCGTGCACGGCAGGCCCCGGGCCGGGACCTGCCGTCGCCCGGCTCAGCGTCCGGCGCGTGACGGACTGGGAACGGCCGCCCGAGGGTTCGCCGGGACGTCACGGGTGGTGGGCGTGACGGAGACCCGGTCCCCCACGGTCGGGGAGGCGGTCGGGGAGGCTTGCTGGGAGGCGTGCGGGGTGACCGGCGCGGGCGTCGCCGTGACACCGGGCGCGGCGGTGGGGCGGCCCGCGGGCGGCGGCGCCATCGGCACGACCGGGGACACGGGCGCCTCGGGCGTGCTCAGGTGCAGCGGCAGCGCGACGAGGACCGCGGCGACGCAGGTCAGACCGACCCCGGCGGCCGCCCGCAGCAGTCGACGGCGGCCGGCGCTGCGGCGGATCGCCTCGTACCGGCCGGGGGGCGGTCCGAGGTACTCGGGGGCGGGCCGCAGGATGACGGCGAGCGGGTCGTCGGGGTCGAGGTCCGGACCCTCGTCAGAGGCTGTGATCAAGGCTTCTCCTCAGGTGGGCGCGGAGCAGTTCGCGGGCCGCGTGCAGGTCGGCCTTGACGGTTCCCTCCTTGCGTCCGGTCAGTGCGGCCACCTCCCGGACCGGCATGTCAGCGTAGTAGTGCAGCAGGATGGGCACGCGCAGTCGCTCCGGCAGGGCCTGCACGAGCAGCCGTACCGAGGGGTCCGCCTGCTCGTCGTGCGGCCGGACGGCGACTTCGGAGGTGACTCGGCGTACGGCTCTGCGTTCGCGCTCCACCTTGCGCCAGTGGTCGCGGACGAGGTTGGCGGCGGTGACGTAGAGGAAGCCGCGGGGCTCCTCCACGGACGTCCAGCGGGCCCAGAGGCGGGTGAACGCCTCCGAGGCGATCTCGTGGGCGGTCCCGTCGTCGTCGACGAGGCGGCGGCACCAGCCGGCGAGACGCGGGTAGACGGCGGCGAACAGCTCGGAAGCTGCCTTGTCGCGGGTCCGTTTCAACGCTCTCCATGGTCGTGGCTGTCGTGGCTGTCGTGGCTGTCGGGGTTCGGGGCCCTGGGCACGGAAGGTCGTGGTCCGGGGGCGTCCGGCCGGACCTGCGACCGTACGGCCCGGGTCGGGTGGCTCGTGCAGGAGGATCCCGGACCGGTGGTGTGCGTTCCACCGGTCCGGGATCCGCGGTCCACGGTCCGGGAACCGGGGACCGTGAACCGGAGTCCGGACGGGCCGGACGGGCCGGTCAGGGACTCGTGGCGCTCAGCGCGGCGAAGACGATCACGTTGTCGAGGTAACCGTCACCGGTACGGGCGCCACCACAGGTGATCAGCCGCAGCTCGGGCCGGTCCACGTCCCCGTAGACCTGGTCCGCCGGGAAGTCCGCCTTGGCGACCGTCCGTACGGACTCGACGGTGAACTCCGCCGTCCTGCCGTTCTCCAGGCGTGCCTCGATCCGGTCGCCGCGGCGCAGGTCCGCCAGGTGGCGGAAGACCCCGTCGCCGTAGGCGCCGACCGTGACATGGGCGAGGATCACCGACGGGCCGACCTGGCCCGGTGTCGGCGAGTACCGGTACCAGCCCGCACGGTCGTGCGCCGTGACCGGGGGCACCTGCACCGTGCCGTCCGCGGCCAGCCCCAGTTGCATGACCGGGGTGTCGACCCCGATGGCCGGGATCCGCAGCCCGACCGGGACCGAGCGCCCGAGCGGCGCCGCCGTGGCCGCCCGCGCCGACATCCGCGCGGGCGGTTGCGTGGCCGTCGGGTGTGCTGCCGTGCCGCGGTCCGTGTCGGGCCCGGCGCAGCCCGCGAGCAACGCCGTCAGCGCCGCGGTCGCGAACGCACGCCTGGAGAGCGGGGTCATGCCCCGTTCGCCCGCCGGCGACGCACGACGAGCACCGTCCCGCCGGCCAGGGCGAGCGCAGCGGCGGCGCCGCCGATCACCGCGCCCTCGTCGCCGGACGAGGTGGACGCCGACGTCACACCGGTGTCGGGGGCTCCGTTCGGGACGCGGCTGACCTGGCCCGGCGTCGCGGCCCGGGTCGGCGCGGTGGTGGGCGCCGGACGCGGGGCGGCGCTCGCGACGGCGCTCGGGGCGGCACTGGGGGTGGCGTCCACGGTCACGGGGGAGCTGGGGACCGGGCTCGGGCTTCGCCCGTCGGCGAACGCGGGCACGGTGCTCGCCAGTACGGCCGTGCTCGCAAGTGCCAAGGTACTGAGGACAGTTCGGCGCATGAGTCGTTCTCTCTCGTCGGTCCGCCCGGCCGGAGGGGTCCGGCGGGCTGGGTTTCGGATCGCGCAGAGAGACGAGTCGACCGAAGCGCAGGTTGTAAAGGAAAGGCAAAGCCGTCGGAGCGCGGGGCGCCTTTCGTTCGACACCCCGCACTCGTTCGCCGTCAGGGTCGGCGGCCTCGCGGCCGGGACGGACCCTCGATGCGGCGGCCCGGGCCCTCGACCGCCCGGGCCGTCGTTCAGCCGAGAGCCTTGACCGCCTGGTAGTAGGTCCACGCCGTACTGTCGCAGGCGGTCTTCGTGGCACCGCCGTAGGCGGCGCAGACCCGCTTGAGGTCTTCGTAGAGGGCGCTGTCCAGACGGGACTTGTTGGCGCTGAAGGTTCCCGCGGCCTTGTAGTTGCGGTAACCGAAGTCGTGCCGGGCGCAGGACATGCTGAAGGGGAAGCCGAACGGGTTGTCCGGGGAGGAGGAGCAGTAGTCGGTGGACCAGTCGAACGCGTAGGCGGACCAGGCGGACTGGTTCGCGCGGGCGGCGGCCCAGAGGCCGTAGCTCGACGCGGTGGTCTGTGTCCAGTTCGACAGGACCTGGGGCTTGTCGGCCGGGACGGCGCCGGCGGACGTCGCGGTGGCGACGACGGCGACCAGGGCCAGGGTCGAGCCGGCGAGAGCGGTGGCAAGTCTTCGGCGCAGCATTCCACACCTCCATGCACATGCGACCCGCCCGTCGAGCCGCATGGGCATGACAATACGAAGGTCATTTCGCCGCGACTACGGTCTCGTTGAAAATTTCCCTGTTGAGACATCAACAAGTCATGCGGGCGGCCGTTCTGAGGGATCTGTCCACCGCGCTCCTCGTCACGGACCGCACGGTCACGCGCCCGAAGGGTCACGCGGACCGGGAGCGGCCGGCGGGCACGGGGCCGCAGCCGGCTCCCCGGGGGCGGGAGGCAGGGCCAGGTGGGCGAGGTCCCCCGGCGGCGGGGAGGTCACCGGCCAGAGCGGGGCGGGGGTTCCGTCGGCCACCGCGGCCGGGGCGTCGGTGAGGTTCATGCGCTCACGCAGCCGGCCGTAGAAGTCCATCGGCCCCAGCCGCACGGCCCGCAGCCGGTGCGGTGCCGCGTACACGCCGATCCAGTCCCCCGGGTCGAGCACGCCCCGCAACTGGCCGTCGATGCTGACCGCGGCCTGACCGGACCGTTCGAGCACGCGCAGGGCGATGGGTTCGTCGGGCGCGGCCACGACCGACCGGTTGAACGCCATGTGCGGGGCGACGGGCGTGAACACGAGACCCTCGGCGCGGGGCGAGACCACGGGACCGCCGGCGGCGAAGCTGTAGGCCGTCGAGCCGGTCGGGGTCGCCACCAGCAGCGCGTCCGCCGAGTAGGAAGCCAGCAGCCGGCCGGCGATGTAGACGCCGACCGACACCTGCCGGTCCCTCGCCAGTTTCTCCACGACGACGTCGTTGAGCGCCGCGACGTTCAGCGCGATGCCCCAGTCGTCACCGGCCTCGCAGTCGGTACGCACGCGTGGCGGCGGCAGCATCGGGCCACGGCCGTAGCGCATCAGCTCCTGCATGCCGGAGGGCACCTCCAGCGTGCGCGAGGCGCGCAGGGTGAGCAGCATCCTGTTCTCGACCGTCAGCCGCTCCTCCCGCACGGCGTCCAGCGCCGCCCGCACCACGGTGACGGGAACCTCCGTCAGGAAGCCCACCCGCCCGAGGTCGACGCCCAGTACGAGGGCGTCGTGCTCGGCGGCCAGCCGGGCACCGCGCAGGAAGGTCCCGTCCCCGCCCAGGGTGACGATGAGGTCGGGGTCTCCCGCGGCCTCCACTTCCTCCTGGGCGCTGTGGCGCCCGCCGTCCCGCCACACGTCGATGTCCGTGCACTGCACGTCGTGCTCGTCGCACCACGCGCGGACGGTCCGTGCGGCGTCCATGGCCGCCGTGCGCCCACCGTGGACGACCAAGCCGACCCGACGCACCGTCACATCCGCCTCCGAGCCGAGTCTCCGCGGCGGACGCGGCAGCCGTCCGCACCCGTACCGGCTGCCATCCTCGCCGCGCGACCGCCCGGTACCGTCAACGCCACGCCGCCGGGTAACCCGAGTCGCGCTCCGCCGTGCGCGCCCGGCGCCGCGGGCCCGCCCTCAGGCCTGCGGGTCGGACACCGGGAAGAGCATGCAGCTGCTGGTGGCGTGGGCGAGCAGGCGGTCCGACGCGTCGATCAGCGTGGCCTCGGCCAGCGCGGTCCGGCGTCCGCCGTGCACGACCCTGCCGACCGCGCGCACCCGGCCGGTGTCCACCGTGATCCGCCGCAGGAACTTCACGGTCAGGTCGAGGGACGTGTACGCCGTGCCGTGCGGCAGCGTGGAATGGACGGCGCAGCCCGCCGCCGAGTCGAGCAGAGTGGCGAAGACACCGCCGTGGACGCTGCCGATCAGGTTGTAGTGCTCCTCGCCCGGGGTCAACGAGAACACCACCCGTCCCGGCTCCACCTCGTCGAGCGAGAAGTCCAGGGTGGCGAGGATGGGCGGCCCCGGCAGCCGGCCGGCCTGCATGGCCCGCAGGAAGTCGAGCCCGGAGTCGCGCGCGGCGGCGGCCGCGGTCGCGGCGGGGTCGTCCCACTCGTACGTACGTGTCCGTCCCACGGCGCACTGCCTTCCTCTCTGGCTTCGTGCTGCGAAGTTAGCTGTGGGGCCTGCTGACTGTCAATGACGAAGTCAGGTGATGTGACAGGGGTGACCCGAGTGCGTCGAGGCGATTCCCGGACATGCGAGGCGGGCACGACACGCGGTCGCGTTCTCTACTATCTCTACTACCGGCTGTGCGGCCGTAATTGCCACTACTCTTACGGCACCAGCCCCAAGAGCAGGCATATTTGGTTCTGCATACGCCCACGGCTTGCCGTTCCCGGGGCCGGAGGGCCCATGAAAGAGGTGTGAACAGCATGTCCGAAACCACTACGGGCACAACCGGACTGACGTCGCAGTACGCCACCCAGGTGGCCGCCGACCTGGAGCGCAACGTCAAGGAGCAGGAACGGCTCGCCGGTGAAATCGCCTCGCTGCAGGAGCAGTTGACCTCGATCCAGCAGGACCACACCGTCCTGGTGAACCTCCGTCAGGTCCTCGGCGGCACAGTGGAGCCGGTCACGGCGGAGGCAGAGCCGGCGGTCGAGCCCGAGGCCGACACCACGGCGGTGGTACCGGCGCCGCGCAAGAAGACGGCCGACGCGACGGGCACCGGCCGGCGGACGCGGGAGGCGCGCAAGAGCTCCCCGAGCCGCGCCAAGGGCACCAAGTCGGCCCGCAGGAACGCGGCGCCCGAGACGCAGGCCTCGGAGCCGACCCAGCGCACCCTCGTCGACATCGTCCGCGCACACCTGGCCGAGCAGCGCGAACCGCGCTCCGCCGCCGAGATCGCCACCACGCTGGGGCAGCAGCACCCCGAGCGCTCCGTCAAGACGACCGTCGTCCGCACGACGCTCGAAGGACTGGTGGCCAGGAGCCACGCCCAGCGCACCAAGCAGGGCACGTCCGTGTACTACTCCGCGCCCGACGCCCAGGAGCCCGCCGCGGCGCCGGAGGAGTCCGGGGAGGACTCCGCCTGAGCCTCGCGGCACGCGTGTCTACACGGAGCCGGAGCCCGGTCGGAGCCGGGGCCCGGAGCCGGGGCGAATGCCGGGTCGGCCGCCCGGCCGGGCGGTGCGTGCCAGCAGGACCGTGCCGCCGGCGGCCACCGCCAGGATCCCCGCCACCGCCAGGATCCCCGCCATCGCCACGGTCCTCGCCGCGACCGTCGCGCCGTCGGAGCGCCAGGACAGGACCGACCAGGAGGACGCGGCGGACAGCGCGGATCCAGTGCTGAGCCAGGAACCGGCGGAGGCCACGCTGACGGCGGAGCCGAGGGAGCCGACCGACAGCACGCTGCCGATCGACCCCACGGACAGGGCACTGCCCGCGGAGCCGACGGAGAGAACCGAGTTCACCGACCCGATGGAGAGCACCGAGCCCTTCGACCAGAGCGAACCCCACGAACGGTCGGTACGGGTACGGATCGTCATGGGCCGATACTGCCAGAACCGGCGGTCATGCACGTCCCGGCCGCCGACTCCGGCTCCGGCGTCCGTCGCCGCCCCGGCGGGCCGCGGCGACCGCACCGGTCAGCGGTGCCCGTGGCCCGGGTCGAGGACCGCGGTCACCGCACGCGCCATGACTTCCTCCCCCTTGGCGTTGGGGTGGGCGGGGGCGGCCGGGGACGCCGGCTGGAGCGGCTCGATCCAACGGTCCGCCGGCGCCTTGCACATGTCGTGGCCGACCGTGGGCCCGTAGGTGTCCACGTACTCGGCGCGGTTGAGCAGGGCCACCAGACGCAGCATCAGGTTGAGACGCTTGCCGGTGTCCCGCAGGTAGGGGAAGTCCTTCGCCGCGAACGGCACCGAGGGGTAGCAGCCGCTGCCGTCGTCCGGCAGCAGGTCCGGGTAGCCGACGAGGAGCACCCGGGCGTGCGGCGCCCTGGTGTGCACCGCGCGCAGCACGGCGGCGACCTTGGGCATGGTGTCGAGGATGTTGAGCGTCAACTGGTCGGTGCCGGTGGAGGCGTAGTAGCGCTGGCACGGGTTGCCGGTCACGTCCGTCGCGCCGAGCCGGGCGCAGGTGGCGATGATGGAACCGAAGCCGACGTCGTTGCCGCCGATCTGCACCGTCACGAGGTCGGTGTCGCGCTGCACCGCGTCCAGTTGCGGGCCGTTCGCCCCCTGGGCCTTCCACATGTTCTCGGTCGTCGCGCCGGCACAGCTCACGTCCTTGAACGCGGTCGCCTTGCGCGCCGCCGCGACGAGTGAGGGGTAGTTGTGGTCCGAGCGGGCACAGTTGGCGTCCACCTGCCGGGGGATGAGCGGTCCCGAGGTGTAGGAGTCGCCGAGCGCCACGTACCGCGTACCGTGGCCGGTGTGCCGTCCGTCGCCCGTGGCCGGTGCGGCCGTGGCCGGCGCGGCCGAGGCCAGGCCGAGGGCGCAGACGCCGAGCGCCGCTCCCAGGGCGGTGACGCGGCGGTGGCGCGGGGCTGTCGCGGCCGGACTGCCGTACTGCTTCATGGAGCACTCCCCCAGGTTCCAGGTCGGCGTGCCACACCGCGCCGTTGCGGTGTTCGCGCGTTCGACTCGGTTTGTATACCGGTCGGTACGTCGCCGGGACCAGAGGTCGGCACGAGTCAACTGGGTACCGGGCCGGGGAGGGTTATCCGTGAGCGCCCCGCCGACCGCGGTCGGCGGGGCGCTCGTCCGGGAGTTGGGTCACTCGCTCGGACGTTCAGCCGATGTGGTAACTGTCGCCGTACACCTTCCAGTCCAGCGGCGGGTCGAGGTCGAGGTTGCCCTTGCGCAGGAAGACACGCTGTTCGGTGTCGACCCGGCTGGTGTCGCTGTGCGCCTCCTCCTGCCGCATGGCCCACACCCGCGCGTCCAGGAAGGCGTTCAGGTACGCCGTCTCGTCGCCGCCCTGCGCGGGCGGCTTCGCCCGGCCCAGGGCCCGCCTGCGGATGCTGCGGAAAGAGGTGGGGTCGTCGCCGTCGCCGTGCATCACGATGGCGTCGTAGTAGGTGAACTGGCCCAGGGCGCGCAGTCCGTCGGCCTTGCCCTGCCGGACCGCCGGGTCGAAGTACACCCGGTCGCGCTCGTCGTCCTGCGCCTGCTGGAAGCGGGAGTCCTGGGCGGCCCTGCGCCAGTCGCCGGGGAACGACGGGTCGAGTCCGTCGTGCGAGTCGGTGCCGTTCACCGCGCGCAGCGCCGGGAGGTACCGGGCGAGGACGTTGCCGGGCCTGCGGTCGGCGTAGAGCTGGACGAGGTCGAGCATGTCGCCGGTGCCGGAGCAGAACCCGATGATGCCCGCGGTGTAGCCGCGGCCGTCGCCGATGTCCTCGATGTACTTGTACTGCGCCTTCCAGTCGAGCGAGGAGTTCTCCGCGCTCGACACCAGCCGCATGGCGATCTCCTTCTTCGCCGGGTCGTCGAGGCCCGGGGCGGCGGTGGTCACGGGGCTCGCGGCGGCCCCGGGGGAACCGAGCAGCGGGGCCGCCGCCAGGGCGCCGACCAGAGCGAGGGCCGTGCGGCGGGAAGCGACGGTGAGGCCCGCCGTCCCGGAGGTTATGTGCTTCACGGGGACTCCGATTGAAGGTGGGGGGTGGAGTTGGTCCGTACCTGATTGCACTGACAGGAAGGTTTACTATCAGATGCGACGCGCGACGGTAACCCGGCCGGGAGCAGGTTCGTAGTTTCGAACAAGCGCGGAACTCCCTTGCCGAGCAAGAGAGTTGACCGAACCCAGAAGGGCGGACACGCCGGACACGGACACGCCGGACACGCCGGACACGGACACGCCGGACACGCCGGACACGGGCGGGCGCGGACCGCCTACGCCGCGCCGCGCCGTCCGCGAGTGACGCACCACGTACACCCGACCTGCGCGACGGTCACGGCGCGCTCTGCCGTCCCCCGTCGTCACCCTCCCCCTCTTCCTCCCCTTGCCCCTCCCCCCGTTCCTTCTCCTCCTGCGGCCGCTCACGACGGGACTCGTTCGCCGTGAGGTGTTCGAGAACCTCGGCCAGTTCCTGGCAGGCCAGTTCCACGGAGCGTCTGGTGTTGAGCTGCTCGGTGATCACCGAGGAAAGGAGCAGCGCGGTCAGGGCCATGCCACCGTTGAAAGCCTGGAGCTTGAACATCAGCTCCGTAGGGGACAGTCCGACGAAGGGACCGACCTGGTCGGTCGCCGCGACGGTGGCCAGGACGGAGGCGAACAGCGCACACAGCATGCTGCCCACGAGCTGGAACCGCAGCGCCGCCCAAATCAGCAGCGGGTAGACGAGAAACAGCATGCTGAGGGAGCTGTGGGTGGCGAGCGGAACGAGGACGCAGGCGACGAGGGCCATCCCCAGCGCCTCCTTCCACCGCGACATGCGCGGGGGCCAGCGCGCCTCGTGCAGCGCGAGCAGCAGCGGGGCGACGATCAGGACGCCCATCGCGTCACCCACCCACCAGGCCGGCCAGGCCGTCCAGAAGTCTTCCGCCGGGAGCCCTCCTCTGAAGACGATGACCCCGACGCCGACGGTCGCACTGATCAGCGTGCTGCCGAGGGCGCCCAGGAACACCAGTGCGACACCGTCGCGCAGGCGGCTGAGATCGTTGCGGAAGCCCACCTGGCGCAGCAGGAGATACGAGCAGACGGGGGCGGCGGTGTTGCCGACCACACTGCCGACGACCGTGGGCCGCAGCGGGGCGATGGACAGCACCGCGAGGAACGCGCCGAGGGCGATCCCCGGCCAGCAGCGCAGGCCGAGGATCAGCAGAGCGGCGACGGCGATCCCTGTGGGCGGCCAGATGGGGGTGAAGACCGCTCCGTCGATGACGTACTGCCGCAGGAGTCCCAGCCGTGCTGCCGCGAAGTAGCAGGCGGCGACAGCCAGCACCTGCACGCCGGTGACGACAGGGCCGCTCAGCTCCCGGATACGCACCACAGCAGCCATGAGACACCGGCTCCGCCGCTTCGGCGAGGCGAGAGGCCCCGGGGGGTCCCGGGATGGATCCCGGGATGGGTCCCGGCCGGATCGAGCGCGGGCCGGACGCCGCCGGGCATGCGGGGCATGCGGGATCCGTCTTACAGCCGGATGCCGGGCCCGTCGTGGCGCAGGACCAGCACGGCGGCGTCGTCGTCGTGCCCCACGAGATCCGAGAACCTGATCAGGCCCGCGGCGAGCGACTCCGCCTCCACACCGGCGACGGCGGCGGCGCCGGCCAGTCGTACGACGAGTTCGAGCCCTTCGTCGACCGCCAGCGAGGGTCCCTCCACCACGCCGTCCGTGAGCAGGACGAACACTCCGCCCGTGGTGAACCGGGAGCGGGTCGTCGGGTACACCGCCCCCTCCTGGACGCCCAGCGGTGGCCCGCCCTCGTCCCTGGTGATGCCGGACCGTCCGTCCGCGGTGGCCCAGACGCAGGGCACGTGCCCCGCCCGCGCGCTCTCCAGCACCCCGGTGGCCGGGTCGAGCCGTAGGAACGTACAGGTGACGAAGAGATCGGTGCCGAGCGACAGGAGCAGGTCGTTCGTCCGGGCCAGCAGTTCCCCCGGTTCGCTCGTCACCGAGGCCAGGGCCCGCAGGGCGACCCTCACCTGACCCATGAAGGCGGCGGCTTCGATGTTGTGGCCCTGCACGTCACCGATGGACAGCCCGATGGCCCCGTCGGTCAGCGCGAACGCGTCGTACCAGTCACCGCCCACGTTGAGGCCGTAACAGGCGGGCACATAGCGGGCGGCCACGCGGACGCCGGGGGCGGTCGGCAGTTCCCCGGGCAGCATGCCCCGTTGCAGGGCGATCGCCAGCTCGACCTGGGAGCGCTGAAGTTCGGCGCGCTCGCGGGCCTGGGCGGTCAGTGACCCAAGTCTGGCCAACAGTTCGCGGGCGTCACCCATAGGTCCCTTGTGAGGCATTGATCACTCCGGTCACATATTAGCCCTTTCGTAGCGAAAGCCGCAGACCGAAAGATCATCGGCTGGCCGCCCACGGTTCGGAATTCCTTCGAAACATTCGAGAAATTACCCCAGGCCGCGATCTTGGAATTTCACACCCCTTCAATCATACACATCGAACACGACCACACGACGGCCCGAGGAGTCCGCCGAACAGGCAAAACTCCACCACCACTCCCCTTCCCCGATTCCGAATGTTTCGAGCTAGCATCCGAAACTATTGACAGTTGACGGGGTCAGATCAAAACTGTGCCGCCCGACCCCCACCGACCTCACGAGGACGAGGAGGAAACACACATGATCGACGCACCCGCACACCCGTCGGACCGCGGCGGCGGCCGCTCCGGGGCACCGAGCCGGTTCAGGCTGCTCGTCAGCGGCGTCTGCACCATGCTGCTGGTCGCCCTGGCCGCCCTGACGCTGCCCGGCACCGCCCAGGCCGACACGGTCATCACCTCGAACCAGACCGGCACCAACAACGGCTACTACTACTCGCACTGGAGCGACGGCGGCGGCTCGGTGTCCATGACCCTGGGCTCCGGGGGCAACTACGCCTACCAGTGGAGCAATGTCGGAAACTTCGTCGGCGGCAAGGGCTGGAGCACCGGCGGACGCAAGTCCGTGAACTACTCGGGCAGCTTCAACCCGTCCGGCAACGCCTACCTGGCCCTCTACGGCTGGACGCAGAACCCGCTCGTCGAGTACTACGTCGTCGACAACTGGGGCACCTACCGGCCCACGGGCACGTTCAAGGGCACCGTCACCACCGACGGCGGCACGTACGACATCTACGAGACCACGCGCGTCAACCAGCCCTCCATCGAGGGCACCAGGACGTTCGAGCAGTACTGGAGCGTCCGGCAGTCGAAGCGGACCGGGGGCACCATCACCACCGGCAACCACTTCGACGCATGGGCCGCCAAGGGCATGCCCATGGGCAGCTTCAACTACATGATCATGGCGACCGAGGGCTACCAGAGCAGCGGCAACTCCAACATCACCGTGAGCGAGGGCGGTTCGGGCGGCGGCGGCACCGGCGGTGGCGGGGGAGGGAACAGCGGCTGCGCCGCGACGCTCTCCGCGGGACAGCAGTGGAACGACCGCTACAACCTCAACGTCGCGGTCACCGGCGCCACCAACTGGACCGTCACCATGAACGTCCCCTCCCCCGCGAAGATCCTCTCCACCTGGAACATCACCGCCGCCTACCCCAGCGCACAAGTCCTCACCGCCAAACCCAACGGCAACGGCAACAACTTCGGCGTCACCATCCAGACCAACGGCAACTGGACCTGGCCCACCGTCACCTGCACCACAGGCTGACCCCGTGACCACCGAGACTGGAGGAGCACGCCGTATGTCCAACGGACCACTTCCCGCGTTACGTTCCCTGACCGCCGCGCTGGCCGTCGTCACCACGGCCGCCACGGGCACCCTCGCCCTCTCGGCCGGCCCGTCCCGGGCCGCCACCTGCAACGGTTATGTCGGACTCACCTTCGACGACGGCCCGTCAAGCAGTACGCCGAGCCTGCTGAACGCGCTCCGGCAGAACGGACTGCGGGCCACCATGTTCAACGAGGGCCAGTACGCCGCGTCCAACCCCGCCCAGGTACGGGCGCAGGTCGACGCGGGTATGTGGGTGGGCAACCACAGCTACACCCATCCGCATCTGACCCAGCAGAGCCAGGCACAGATCGACTCGGAGATCTCCCGGACCCAGCAGGCCGTCTCGGCCGCCGGCGGCGGCACGCCACGGCTGTTCCGGCCGCCCTACGGAGAGACCGACGCGACGGTGAGGACGGTCGAGGCCAAGTACGGACTCACCGAGATCATCTGGGACGTCGACTCGCAGGACTGGAACGGCGCGAGCACCGACGCGATCGTGCAGGCCGCCGGACGGCTCACCAACGGCCAGATCATCCTCATGCACGACTGGCCGGCCAACACGATCGCGGCGATCCCGCGCATCGCACAGGGACTGGCCGCCCGCGGCCTGTGCGCCGGCATGATCTCTCCGCAGACGGGGCGTGCCGTGGCCCCCGACGGCGGCGGCACCGGCGGTGGCGGCACCGGCGGTGGCGGGGGAGGGAACAGCGGCTGCGCCGCGACGCTCTCCGCGGGACAGCAGTGGAGCGACCGCTACAACCTCAACGTCGCGGTCACCGGCGCCACCAACTGGACCGTCACCATGAACGTCCCCTCCCCCGCGAAGATCCTCTCCACCTGGAACATCACCGCCGCCTACCCCAGCGCACAAGTCCTCACCGCCAAACCCAACGGCAACGGCAACAACTTCGGCGTCACCATCCAGACCAACGGCAACTGGACCTGGCCCACCGTCACCTGCACCACAGGCTGACCCCCGAAACCAGCCGGAAGGAGCGGCGCCCCGGTGGCGCGGCGGTTCAGGGACGCCGCGCCACCCCGAACACCGAAATTCGTCACATCGAGCTATAGAAGCGCGGCAATCGCGTCCGAGTGGTGCAACACCTGAGACAGTCGTAGCGTCGATACAGATACCGACGGGGCGTCGATTCGGATCCCGTCGGGACACGGCAGGCAACAGGCAACAGGCGGCGGGGAGCACGACATGCGCGGACACACATGGAGGACTACGGTCACACTCTGGGCGGCCGCGACCCTGGTCACAGCTTTGGGAACGACCTCCGCAGCCCCCGCCGCGGCGACCTCCGACAGTCACCCGGCGAGCCGGGCCGCCAGGGCTTCCGTCGTACCCGTACTGCTCGGCTGCCTGTCGGAACCGGAGGTGCGCCCGAGCGAGTTCATCCTCGCCTGCGGTGACGGCAACAGCCGTCTGGCCGCCCTGCACTGGTCGCACTGGGACGCCAACGACGCGGTGGGCACGGGATACAACGCGGTCAACGACTGCGAGCCGTACTGCGCGGCCGGCAAGTTCCACTCGTATCCCGTCATCGTGCTGCTGGAGCGTCCGCACACGTGGAAGATGAACCCCCGCGTCGTCCAGTTCACCCAGATGAACCTCGTCTTCCCCGGCGACAGGCCGGAGGGCTACGACCGGGTGGTCAGCATCCCGCTGTGGCACTAGTGCCGTAGCGGGCGGGCCGCGCTCAGCGTCGGGCGGTGCCGGCCTGGGTCCTGCGCGCGTTGTTGTAGATGCGCAGGAGGTGCTTGGACACGGGGCACGGCGTGGTGTCGACGTAGCACTGTCGGCAGGTCCCGGTGTGCTGCTCGTAGTTGGCGCGCGCCTGGTCCACGGCGTCACTCTGCGTAGTCATGCGATTTCTCCGAATGGGGGTGATGCCCCTTTAAGGGCGCCGGTTGGCCGGATGGCACATCCGAGCGCCAAGATCATCATGTTACTGGGAGTAGTGGAAAGTCGGATTCGGGCCACACCGGCCACTCCCCGCCGGGACCGCCGCGCGCGGCTCGCGGGACGGGCCGAAAGCCGGTCCTGCCGGACCCGTGGAGAACCATGACAGACCACCGCATTCCACCTCAGGGCAAGAAGGGCTCGCGCGCGGGCACGGGCCCGCGCGGGCCACGCGGGAGAGGCAGGTCACATTGCGACAGAGTGCAAGGTCACAGCCGTGCCCTCTGCTGCTCCCTTGTCGATCTGGCCTAGCATCCGAGCATGACGGTCCTGCCTGACGACGGGCTCCCGCTGGCCGCCGAGTTCCCTGACGCGACGCATGAGCAGTGGCAACGCCTGGTGGCGGGTGTCCTGCGAAAGTCGGGCAAGGAGGTCTCGGGCGACGAAGCCGAGGACACCCTGTCCACCGCCCTCGAGGACGGGTTGCTCACCCGGCCCCTCTACACCGCGCGCGACGCCGCGCCGGACCCCGGCTTCCCGGGGTTCGCGCCGTTCGTGCGCGGGGCCCGAGCCGAAGGGAACACCACCGGCGGCTGGGACGTACGCCAGCGGCACACGACGGCGGACAACGCCGCCGTCCTCACCGACCTGGAGAACGGCGTCACCTCGCTGTGGCTCGTCGTCGGCGACGGAGGCATCCCCGTGGCGTCGCTCGACTCCGCGCTCGAAGGGGTCCTGCTCGACCTGGCCCCGGTCGCCCTCGACGCGGGCAGCTCGGTCGAGTCCGCCGCCCGCGAGCTGCTGCGCCTGTACGACGAGCGCGGCGTCGCCAAGGAGGCGGCGCGCGGCACCCTGGGCGCCGACCCGCTCGGCCACGAGGCCCGTACCGGCGAAGAGCAGTCGCTGCCCGGCGTGGCCGGACTCGCGCGGCTGTGCGCCGAGGAGTACCCGGGGCTGCGGGCGCTGACCGTGGACGCGCTGCCGTACCACGAGGCCGGCGGCTCGGCCGCGCAGGAACTCGGCTGCTCGCTCGCCACCGGCGTCGCGTATCTGCGCGCGCTGGCCGATGCCGGACTGAGCGTCGAACAGGCCTGCGCGCAGCTGGAGTTCCGTTACGCGGCCACCGCCGACCAGTTCCTGACCATCGCCAAGCTGCGGGCCGCGCGCCGGCTGTGGGCGCGGGTCGCCGAGGCGTGCGGCACGCCGGGCGCGGGCGCCCAGGTGCAGCACGCCGTGTCGTCGCCGGTGATGATGTCGCGCCGCGACCCGTGGGTGAACATGCTGCGCACCACGGTCGCCACGCTCGCCGCGGGCGTCGGCGGCGCCGACTCCGTGACCGTGCTGCCCTTCGACGACTCGCTCGGGCTGCCGGACGCGTTCGCCCGGCGCATCGCCCGCAACACGTCCACCATCCTGGTCGAGGAGTCGCACCTGGCCCGGGTCATCGACCCGGCGGGCGGCTCCTGGTACGTGGAGCGGCTGACGGACGAACTCGCCCAAGCGGGCTGGGAGTTCTTCCAGTGGATCGAGGGCCTGGGCGGCCAGGCCGCCGCCCTGCGCTCCGGCCGGCTGCCCGAGGAGCTCGCCGCCACCTGGGCGGACCGCAGCACCCGGCTCGCCAAGCGCCGCGAACCGATCACCGGCGTCAGCGAGTTCCCGTACCTCGCCGAGCGCCCGGTGGAGCGTCCGCCGGCGCCCGAGCGGCCGTCCGGCGGTCTGCCGCGGGTGCGGCGCGACGAGGCGTACGAGGAGCTGCGCGCCCGCTCCGACGCCCATCTCGCCGCCACCGGCTCCCGGCCACGGGTCTTCCTCGCCGCGATCGGGCCCGCCGCGGCCCACACCGCGCGCACGACGTTCGCGGCCAACCTCTTCCAGGCGGGCGGCATCGAGCCCGTCACCGAGGGCGCCTTCGCGGACAGCGGCGCCACCGAGGTCTGCCTCTGCTCCAGCGACGCGCTGTACGAGGAGCAGGCGGCGGCCGTGGCCGAGGAGCTCAGGTCCGCGGGTGCCTCGCAGGTGTTCCTCGCCGGCCGTCCCGGGCAGTACCCGGGTGTCGACTCGTACGTCTTCGCGGGCTGCGACGCCGTGGCCGTGCTGTCCGCGACCCTCGACCGCATGGGAGTGTCCTGATGGGAATCCCCGACTTCTCCGGGATCGAACTGGGCAGCCCGACCGTCGACGGCGGCGCCGAGGCCTGGCACGAAGCCCTCAAGACCGCCGCCGGCGGGGACGACCTGCTGTGGGAGACGCCGGAAGGCATCGGGGTCAAGCCCCTGTACACCGGGCGTGACCTGGAGGGCCTGGACTTCCTGGGGACGTACCCGGGCATGGCTCCGTATCTGCGCGGGCCGTACCCGACGATGTACGTCAACCAGCCCTGGACCATCCGCCAGTACGCGGGCTTCTCCACCGCGGAGGAGTCCAACGCCTTCTACCGGCGCAACCTGGCGGCCGGCCAGAAGGGCCTGTCGGTCGCCTTCGACCTGCCCACGCACCGCGGCTACGACAGCGACCACCCGCGGGTGACCGGTGACGTCGGCATGGCGGGCGTGGCCATCGACTCGATCTACGACATGCGCCAGCTGTTCGACGGCATCCCGCTGGACAGGATGTCCGTGTCGATGACGATGAACGGCGCCGTGCTGCCGATCCTCGCGCTGTACATCGTGGCGGCCGAGGAGCAGGGGGTGCCGGCGGAGAAGCTGGCGGGGACCATCCAGAACGACATCCTCAAGGAGTTCATGGTCCGCAACACCTACATCTACCCGCCGAAGCCGTCGATGCGGATCATCTCCGACATCTTCGCCTTCACCTCGCAGCGGATGCCGCGCTACAACTCCATCTCCATCTCCGGGTACCACATCCAGGAGGCGGGCGCGACGGCCGACCTGGAACTGGCGTACACCCTCGCGGACGGCGTGGAGTACATCCGGGCCGGGCGGGAGGCGGGCCTCGACGTGGACGCGTTCGCGCCGCGGCTGTCCTTCTTCTGGGCGATCGGCATGAACTTCTTCATGGAGATCGCCAAGTTGCGGGCGGCCCGGTTGCTGTGGGCCAAGCTGGTCCGGCAGTTCGACCCGCAGAACGCCAAGTCGCTTTCCCTGCGCACCCATTCGCAGACCTCCGGCTGGTCGCTGACCGCGCAGGACGTGTTCAACAACGTCACGCGCACCTGCGTCGAGGCGATGGCGGCGACCCAGGGGCACACCCAGTCGCTGCACACCAACGCCCTCGACGAGGCGCTCGCGCTGCCCACCGACTTCTCGGCGCGCATCGCCCGCAACACCCAGCTGCTGATCCAGCAGGAGTCCGGCACGACCCGGGCCATCGACCCGTGGGGCGGCAGCGCGTACGTCGAGAAGCTGACGTACGACCTCGCCCGCCGGGCCTGGCAGCACATCCAGGAGGTCGAGCAGGCGGGCGGCATGGCGCAGGCCATCGACGCGGGCATCCCGAAGCTGCGCGTGGAGGAGGCCGCGGCCCGCACCCAGGCCCGGATCGACTCCGGCCGGCAGCCGGTGATCGGCGTCAACAAGTACCGGGTGGACAGCGACGAGCAGATCGAGGTCCTGAAGGTCGACAACTCCTCGGTGCGCGCGCAGCAGATCGAGAAGCTGCGGCGGCTGCGGGCGGAGCGGGACGAGACCGCGTGCCGGGACGCGCTGGACGCGCTGACCCGGGCCGCGGACGGCGAGGGCAACCTGCTGGAGCTGGCGGTGCGCGCGGCGCGCGCCAAGGCCACCGTGGGCGAGATCTCGGACGCCCTGGAGAAGGTGTACGGGCGGCACTCGAGCCAGATCCGTACGATCTCCGGCGTGTACCGCAACGAAGCAGGCGAGTCCCCGTCGGTCGACCGCACCCGTGCCCTGGTGGACACCTTCGAGGAGTCCGAGGGCCGCCGTCCGCGCATCCTGGTGGCCAAGATGGGCCAGGACGGGCACGACCGCGGCCAGAAGGTGATCGCCACCGCGTTCGCCGACCTCGGCTTCGACGTGGACGTCGGCCCGCTGTTCCAGACCCCGGCCGAGGTGGCCCGTCAGGCCGTCGAGGCGGACGTGCACATCGTCGGGGTGTCGTCGCTGGCCGCCGGGCACCTCACCCTCGTACCGGCGCTGAAGGAGGAGCTGGCCGCGGAGGGGCGCGAGGACATCATGATCGTGGTCGGCGGGGTGATTCCGCCGCAGGACGTCCCGACGCTGCTGGAGATGGGCGCGGCGGCGGTGTTCCCGCCCGGGACGGTGATCCCGGACGCGGCGTACGACCTGGTGCAGCGGCTGGCCGCCGATCTCGGGCACGGCCGCTGAACCCATGGCGATCGATCTCGACACCTATGTGAAGGGTGTGCTCGACGGGAAGCGTGCGATCGTCGCGCGCGCCATCACGCTCGTCGAGTCCACCCGGCCGCAGCACCGGTCGCTCGCGCAGGAGTTGCTGACCGCGCTGCTGCCGCACAGCGGCCGGGCGCGGCGGATCGGCGTCAGCGGTGTGCCGGGCGTGGGCAAGTCCACGTTCATCGACGCGTTCGGCACCCTGCTGACCTCGCTCGGGCACCGGGTCGCGGTGCTCGCCGTCGACCCCTCCTCCACCCGGACGGGCGGTTCGATCCTGGGCGACAAGACCCGGATGGAGCGGCTGGCCGTGGACCCGGCGGCCTTCGTCCGCCCCTCCCCCACGGCCGGGACGCTCGGCGGGGTCGCCAAGGCCACGCGCGAGTCGATCGTGGTGATGGAGGCGGCGGGCTACGACGTCGTGCTGGTGGAGACGGTCGGCGTCGGCCAGTCCGAGACGACCGTCGCCAACATGGTCGACTCCTTCCTGCTGCTCACGCTGGCGCGCACCGGTGACCAGCTCCAGGGCATCAAGAAGGGCGTCCTTGAGCTGGCCGACGTGATCGCCGTGAACAAGGCGGACGGCCCGCACCAGCGCGACGCCCAGGCGGCCGCGCGGGAGTTGGCGGGCGCGCTGCGGCTGATGCACGGCAGGGACGCGGCCTGGGCGCCGCCGGTGCTCAGTTGCAGCGCGCGGGAGTCGACCGGTCTGGAGACCGTCTGGGAGCGGCTGGAGCAGCACCGTACGCTGCTCGACTCGACCGGGCGGCTGGCCGCGAAGCGCCGGGACCAGCAGGTCGACTGGACCTGGTCGATGGTCCGGGACGAACTGCTGGGCCGGCTGCACGCCGACCCGGCCGTACGCGAACTGGCGCCTGCGCTGGAACAGCAGGTCAGGGACGGGGAGTTGACGGCCACACTGGCCGCCGAACACCTGCTCAAGGCGTTCGGCGGCCAGTCCTAGGGCCGTGCCGCGGGGCCCGCGAGGGCCCGTGCCGCACGGATCCCGGGGTCCGGCCCGCGGGCGGGACGGCTCAGGTCGCGGTGGCTGCCGCCGCCGCGCGTCCCGCCTGCCGGCCGGAGAACAGACAACCGCCCAGGAAGGTGCCCTCCAGGGAGCGGTAACCGTGCACTCCGCCGCCGCCGAAGCCGGCGACCTCTCCGGCCGCGTACAGACCGGGGACGGGGGACCCGGTCTGGTCGAGGACGCGGCCGGAGAGGTCGGTCTGGAGACCGCCGAGGGTCTTGCGGGTGAGGATGTTGAGGCGCACGGCGATCAGTGGTCCCGCGCTGCTGTCCAGGATCTTGTGGATCGGGGCGGTACGGCTGAGTGAGTCGCCGGGATAGTTGAGCGCGTTGCGGATGCCCATCACCTGGACGTCCTTGGTGTAAGGGTTGTCGATCTCCCGGTCCCGGGCGTCGATCTGCCGTTTGAGGTCGGCCAGGTCGATGAGGCCGTCCCCGGTCAACTTGTTCATTCCGGCGACGAGTTCGGGCAGCGTCGAGGCGACCACGAAGTCGACCCCGTTGTTCTTGAACTTCTCGATCGGTTCCGGGGTCTGCCAGATCCGGGACAGCAGCTGCAGGACGTTCTTGTTGGTGAGGTCCGGGTTCTGCTCGGAACCGGAGAGCGCGAACTCCTTGGCGATGATCTTCTGGGTGGTGACGAACCAGGAGTAGTCGTAGCCCGAGCCGGTGATCGACTTGAGGGTGTGCAGGGTGTCGTACCCGGGGACGTCGGGCGCGCTGAAGCGTTTGCCGGTGGCGTCGAACCACATCGAGGACGGGCCGGGCAGGATGCGGATGCCGTGGTCCGGCCAGATCGGGGCGTAGTTCCTGAGCCCCTCGGTGTAGTGCCACATCCGGTCGGGGTTGACGATCCGGCCGCCGGCCGCCTGGGTGATCGCGAGCATCCGGCCGTCGACGTGCGCGGGAACACCCGTGATCATGGTCTTCGGCGGGGCGCCCAGGCGGGCCGGCCAGTTCTGCCGGACCAGGTCGTGGTTGGCGCCGATGCCGCCGGAGGTCACGACCACCACCGGGGCGTGCAGTTCGAAGTCGCCCACGACGGTACGGGAGCTGGGCTTGCCCCGGGCCGCGCTGCTCGGTTCCAGGATCGCGCCGCGTACGCCGGTGACCGCGCCGCCCGTGGTGACGAGGCCGTCGACCCGGTGCCGGAACCGGAAGGAGACCTTGCCGGCGGCCACCGCGGCCCGCACCTTCTTCTCGAACGGCTCGACCACGGCGGGCCCGGTGCCCCAGGTGACGTGGAAGCGCGGCACCGAGTTGCCGTGCCCGTCCGCGAGACCGCCGCCCCGCTCCGCCCAGCCGACGATCGGGAACCACTGCACACCCAGGCCGGACAGCCAGGAGCGCTTCTCGCCGGACGCGAAGTCCACATACGCCTGGGCCCACTTGTAGGCCCAGTAGTCCTGGCCCGCCGGGTCGTCGACGCCCCGGTCGAAGCCGGCCGCGCCGAGCCAGTCCTGCCAGGCGAGGTCGTGCGAGTCCTTGACGCCCATGAGTCGCTGCTCGTCGGAGTCGACGAAGAACAGGCCGCCGAAGGACCAGAACGCCTGCCCGCCGAGCGAGGCCTCCGGTTCCTGGTCGAGGAGGAGCACCCGGCGCCCCGCGGCGGCCAGTTCGGCGGTGGCGACGAGTCCGGCGAGGCCGTGGCCGACGACGATCGCGTCCGCGTCCTGGGCCGCCGCGGCGGCGGGGAAGGCGGCGACCGTCTGGGCGAGGGCCGCGGTGGCGAGCACCCCGCCGGTCACGGTCAGGGCGCGACGGCGGGTGATCCCGGTGGGGGCTGCGGGGTTCTCCATGGACTGCCTTCCGAGGAGGGACGGACGGGCGGCACGAGGGGGGCGGCGGGGTACGGGACAGTGCGCGGCGGGTAGGGGGACACGACGGGACCACCGGCCGCACGACCGGCCGCACGACTGGGTTCGAAGGAGAGGGAGTTCGCGGGGGTGCGCAGGCTGTTCCCGCGAGAAACACACTGTTACCGTCGGTAGCCCACAGGAAACCAGCTCGTCACGACAGTGCGGTAGTGGCCGGGCGTCAACGTGACCACCGCGTCGTTGTGGCCCGGCGACAGCGGCCGGACGGGAGGGTGCCCATGACCGTCGTCCACGGACCCGAGCCGGTCGCCGCGATCCTGCGGGCCATGGCCGCCGACACGGATGTGTGCGGCGAACTGGTCCGCGCGGCCCGCACCCGCTCGCCGGCGCTGGCCAGGCTCGCCGAGGCGGAGACCCGCTCGCACGTCACGGCGATGGTCCGTGCGGCCGGCTCCTGGTTCACCGCGCTGGACCGCGCCGAGGCGGCGCAGCCACTCGACCCGGCCGGGACGCTCGGCTCGTTCACGGCCGTCGAGACGCTCGAGGGGGTCGGGTCGGTCGAAGGGGTCGAGGCCGTCGAGGCGCAGGACTTCAGCGCGGCCCTGCTGCTGGGCGCGGACCGGGCCGGTCAGGGAGTGCCGGTGACCGCCGTGCTGCGGGGTGTGCAGGCCGCGCTGACCCGGGCGGTGGAGATCACCGTGGACCGCTGCCGTTCGGCGGGCGTCTCCGACGGCACGCTCCTCACGGTGGTACTGCGGCTGAAGGAGTACGGGGACGCGCTGGAGCGGCACGTCGTGCACGGCTACCGGGCAGCCGAGGGCGCGGCACCGGACGGGGCCGACGCCTCCCGGGCCAGGTTGCTGCGGCAGTTGCTGGTCGGCGGGATCGTCCCGGACCCGCAGGACCTGGCTCGGGCCGGGGTGCGGCCGAACGCCGAGGGCCTGCTGCACTGCTTCGCCGCCGCCCCGGCCCACCCGCACACGCTCCGCTTCCCGCACGCGGTCACGGCGCGGCTGGACGGGCACCTGGCGGGCCTCGGCCCTCGTCCACCGACGGCCGGGGAATGGGCGCCGGGCGCTCTCGTCATGGTCGCACCGGCCGCTCCCCCGGCCGGGCTGAGCGCCCTGTACGGGTTGTGCGTACGCGCCGTGGATCTCGCGGGCCGACGGGGACGGCACGGGCTGTACGAGCTCACGGACTTCGCCGCCGAGATCGCCCTGGCCGACCAGCCGCTCCTGGGCGCCCAGTTGAGCCGCCGCCTGCTCGGCGCGCTCGACCCCGAGGACGGCTTCCACCGTCAACTCGCGCGCACCGCACTCACGTTCCTCGACTGCGGCCGTCGGCTCGACCAGACCGCGGCGGCGCTGTTCACCCACCCCAACACCGTGCGCTACCGGCTCGGCCGGCTCCAGCAGATCACCGGCGGATCGCTCGCCGACCTGCCGCCCGCCGGGAGTTCCGGGCCGGTGCACGCGCTGCACTGGTGGTGGGCGCTCACCACCTGGCTGGGGGTGGACGGGGAGTCGCCCGCCCGCCCCTGACCGGACGCCGCCGCCCGCGCCCGCCCCGCCTTTGGCCTGCCCCGCCCTCGGCTACGCTGATCCACCGGGATCGAGGGGAGACACATACATGCAGGTCGGGGCAGGGATCAGACGGCACGGATGGGCGCAGCTCCTGGTGCTGACGGCGGCGTTGGCGGCGTGCGGCCAGGACGCGGATCCGGAGCCGGACGCCAAGCCGTCGGCGCGGGCGTCGACACGGACCGCCACGGCCGGGGCCACGGCGACGGCCGTCGCGAGCGGTGCCACCGTCGGCGCCCCGGGATCGGCCTGCGCGCTGCCCGTCAGCTTCGCCACCGTCCGCGACTGGAAGGCCGAGGCGATCGACAACTCGGCTGCGGACAGCGGGGAGTTCGGCGATCTGGCGCTGCGTCAGGGGCCGGTCACGGCCGTGTGCGAGATCGACGCCAAGCCCGCCGGGAACATCGGTTTCCTGCGCGTGTTCACCGGCCCGCCGGGCGACGCCGCCATCCGTTCCGTCCTGGCGGCCTTCGTCGCGGCCGAAGGCAAGGTCAGCGAGGTGAAGTACAGCCCCTTCAAGACCGGCGGCCTCGACGGTGTCCAGGTGGAGTACCTCTACTCCAGCGAGTTCCTGGACGAGCCGAAGCAGGAGAGCGCCCTCGCCGTCGCCACGCCCGAGGGTCCGGTCGTCCTCCACCTCGGCGGACTGGACACCGAGGAGCACAAGGCGATGCTTCCCGCGCTCGAACTCGCCCGGCGCACCCTGCGCGTCGGCTGACAGCGGGTAGTCACGGGCACCCCGGAGCGTGACACCGGGGTGCCCGTGTGGTCCGCCGCTCGGGATTTTCCGTTCCAGGGTCTTGCCGCCGTGTTGCGTCACCACTTAAATCAAATCCTGAACTAAGGCGCCCCACAAGTGCGTTCAGTGCGTTCACGTGCGATCAAGCGCGTTCCCCATTTTTGTCGCACCCGCAGAAAGCCAATCCATGAGACTCAGACTCAGATCCCTGGGTGTCGCGCTCGCCGCCACGGCAGCGTTGGTCACCCTCCCCGCCCACACCCCGGCGAGCGCGGCGGAGACGCCGCTGTCCCAGGGCAAGGCGGTGACGTCGTCGTCGGACGAGAACGCCGGCACCCCCGCCGCCTACGCCGTGGACGGCAACACCGCGACCCGCTGGTCCTCCGGCGCGAGCGACGACCAGTGGCTCCGGGTCGACCTGGGCGCCACGGCCTCGGTCACCCAGATCGTCCTCAACTGGGAGGCGGCCTACGGCAAGGACTACAAGGTCCAGATCTCCGCGGACGGCAGCACCTGGACCGACCTGAAGTCCGTCACCGGCGGCGACGGCGGCACGGACACCCTCGACGTCACCGGCCAGGGCCGCTACGTCCGGATGCTGGGTGTGCACCGCGCGACCCAATGGGGCTACTCCCTCTGGGAGTTCCAGGTCTTCGGCAGCACCGGCACCAGCCAGCCCGGCACCTGTTCCACGGCGAACGCGGCGCAGGGCAGGCCGTCCTCCGCCTCCTCGACGGAGAACGCGGGCACTCCCGCCTCCGCCGCGTTCGACGGTGACGCCGGTACCCGCTGGTCCAGCCAGGCCGCGGACCCGCAGTGGCTCCAGGTCGACCTCGGCTCGGTGCAGACCCTGTGCAAGGTCGATCTGACCTGGGAGGCCGCCTACGCCAAGGAGTTCCAGCTCCAGGCCTCCACGGACGGCCAGACCTGGACCACCCTGAAGAGCGTGACCGGCGCGACCGGCGGCTCGGCCTCCTACGACGTCAGCGGCTCGGGCCGCTACCTGCGCGTCAACGGGACGGTCCGCGCGACCCCGTACGGCTACTCGCTGTGGGAGGTCGCCGTGCACACCGGCTCCGGGAGCGTCCCGCCCGTCCAGGGCGGCGGCGACCTGGGCCCGAACGTGATCGTCGTGGACCCCTCGACGCCCAACCTCCAGCAGAAGTTCGACCAGGTCTTCGCCCAGCAGGAGTCCAACCAGTTCGGCAGCGGCCGTTACCAGTTCCTGCTCAAGCCGGGGACGTACAACGGCATCAACGCCCAACTCGGCTTCTACACCTCGATCTCCGGCCTCGGCCTCAACCCCGACGACACCCAGATCAACGGCGACATCACCGTGGACGCGGGCTGGTTCAACGGCAACGCCACGCAGAACTTCTGGCGTTCGGCGGAGAACCTCGCGCTCAGGCCCGTCAGCGGCGATGACCGCTGGGCCGTCGCGCAGGCCGCGCCGTTCCGCCGCATCCACGTCCAGGGCGGCCTCAACCTCGCCCCGAACGGCTACGGCTGGGCGTCCGGCGGCTACATCGCCGACTCGAAGATCGACGGCACCGTCGGCCCGTACTCGCAGCAGCAGTGGTACACCCGGGACAGCTCGGTCGGCGGCTGGACCAACGGCGTCTGGAACATGACCTTCACCGGTGTCCAGGGCGCCCCGGCCACGAACTTCGACAGCGGCCCGTACACCACGCTGGACACCACCCCGGTCTCGCGGGAGAAGCCGTTCCTGTACCTCGACGGCAGTGACTACAAGGTGTTCGTGCCCGCCAAGCGCACCAACGCGCGCGGGGTGTCCTGGCCGGCCAACGCGGGCGGCACCTCGCTCCCGCTCAGCCAGTTCTACGTCGTCAAGGCCGGCGCCACCGCCGCCACCATCAACGCGGCGCTCGCCCAGGGCCTCAACCTGCTGTTCACGCCCGGTGTGTACCACCTCGACCGGACCATCGACGTGACCCGTGCCAACACGGTGGTGCTCGGTCTCGGACTGGCCACCCTGGTGCCCGACAACGGCGTCGACGCGATGCACGTCGCGGACGTCGACGGCGTCCGGCTGGCCGGCTTCCTGATCGACGCCGGGTCGGTCAACTCCGACACCCTGCTCCAGATCGGCCCGGCCGGTTCGAGCGCCGACCACTCCGCCAACCCGACCACCATGCAGGACGTGTTCGTCCGGATCGGCGGGGCGGGCCCCGGGCTGGCCACCAACTCCGTCGTGGTCAACAGCGACGACGCCATCATCGACCACACCTGGCTGTGGCGTGCCGACCACGGGGACGGCGTCGGCTGGGACACCAACCGGGCCGACTACGGCCTCAAGGTCAACGGCGACGACGTGCTGGCCACCGGCCTGTTCGTCGAGCACTTCAACAAGTACGACGTGCTGTGGAGCGGCGAGCGCGGCCGGACGATCTTCTTCCAGAACGAGAAGGCGTACGACGTGCCGAACGCCGCCGCCGTCACCCACGACGGCATCGTCGGGTACGCGGCCTACAAGGTCGCCGACACGGTGAACGAGCACGAGGCGTGGGGGCTGGGCAGTTACTGCAACTTCACGACCGACTCCACGATCGTGCAGGCCCACGGCTTCCAGGTGCCGGTCAAGAGCGGCATCAAGATGCACGACCTGCTGGTGATCTCGCTGGGCGGCAAGGGGCAGTACGCCCACGTGGTCAACAGCACCGGTGCGCCGACGTCGGGGACGGACACGGTTCCCTCGAAGGTCACCCTGTTCCCGTGACCCGGAGTGGGTGACAGGTGATGACGTACGCCCCGGGACGGACATGGCCGTCCCGGGGCGTACGGCGTCCGGGTCACCCGGTGGCGAGGGCCTGCACCTTCTCCGGACCCCCGTTGAACCTGTCGTGGTCGCCGACCGTGGGGCCGGACGACGTGTACTGCCACATCGCGTGGGACGACCAGCCGGCCGGCAGGGCGCCCACGCTCGAGGCGTACCGGGCGATCCACAGCGGGTTGCTGGCGCCGAAGCCGCTGTAGTCGCCGGTGCACTGGGACCACCAGCTGGTCGCCGTGTAGATCACGGCGTCCCGGCCGGTGCGCTCCTCGTACGTCTTCAGGAAGTCGCGGATCCAACCGACCATGCCGCTCTTCGACTTGCCGTAACAGGCGTCACCGTACGGGTTCCACTCGATGTCCAGCACGCCGGGCAGCGTCCTGCCGTCGTCGGACCAGGCGCCGCCGTGGTCGACGAAGTAGTTCGCCTGGCTGACGCCGCTGCCGGTGTCAGGGGTGGCGAAGTGGTAGGCGCCGC
Organism: Streptomyces sp. NPDC001443; assembly: GCF_053597355.1. Classification (NCBI taxonomy): domain Bacteria; kingdom Bacillati; phylum Actinomycetota; class Actinomycetes; order Kitasatosporales; family Streptomycetaceae; genus Streptomyces; species Streptomyces sp. NPDC001443. Next base: position 39,104 of record NZ_JBSFIA010000035.1, on the reverse strand, counting down.
GGATCATGCCGACGTTGTAGGCGCCGCTGTACTGCTGGGCGAAGGACGGATTCTGGTAGGACGTGCCTTCCGTGGCCTTGGTGTACGCCCATCTGACCCCGCTGTTCCACAGGGTCGTCCAGGCCACGTCGCCCTGGTAGCTGGCGACGTCCACCCCCTCGCTCTGCGAGGACTTGGTCTCGACGGGGATGCCGTCCTGGCCGTCATGGGCCACGACTCCCATGCCCATGTAGGCGCCGCCCCGTTCCACCGAGCCGTCGCCCTGCTCGGCCACGGCGGGGGGTTGGACGAGTGAGCACGCGCCGACCAGCAGGCCGGTGACCAACAGTCGGGTGCGGCCGATCGCCGCGATCGTGGGTAGTCGCACGGAACCCATCTGAACCGCTGCGGCCCGTGACCGCATCTCGGATGCCGCCTGATGGGGCCACAGCGGCCGCGCCCGGTCCGAATGGCCGCGGCCGGGTCGCGGGGCCGGTGGGGCGTGCCGACGATGGATGCGACCCCCTCCGCCAGCACCGCCGAGGACACCCCCCATGACCCGTATCCCCTTCGCAGCCGCCTCCAGGTCCTCCAGGTCACGTCGGCCGGTTCCGGCCGCGGCGGCCCTCGCCTGTGCCGTCGTGCTCGGCGCCCTCGCCGGCTGTGGCGGCGGTTCCGAGTCCAACACCCCGGCGGGCGGCACGTCCGCTCCGGTCACCGGCTCGTTCTCCGGTCAGCCGCCGTCCGCCCTGGCATCCGCGGCGTCGTCCGCGGTCGCCTCCGCCAAGGCCTCCGCGTCCGCGGCCGTCTCCTCCGCCGCCGCCCGCGCCTCGGAGTTCGAGGCCTCGGTGGACGCGGACACCGCCCGGGCGAGCGAGACCGCGAAGAAGGCCCTGGCGAACGTCCAGGGCAGCGGGAACGCCACCTCCGAGGTCGCCATGAGCGGGGTTCCCAAGGCGCAGACCGGAGGCGTGCTGGCGGTGCTGGTCCGCATCACCAACAAGACCAAGGCGAAGGCCTCGTACGCGGTGCAGGTCGATTTCGTGGACAAGGACGGCAAGGTGGTGGAGACCCGGTACGTCGGCGCGGAGGACCTGGCGCCCGGCGCGAAGAAGGAGCCGATCGCGTTCAGCAGGCAGTCCGTCAGCATGGACGTCACCGCCAAGCTCGCCAAGGCGCAGCGCTACTGACGCCCGCCGGGAAAACCAGGTGATCCGCGCGCGGCCGGTTCCCTAGCCTGAGGGCATGGACACCACGGACGCCGACGGGCTGCTGAACGTGATCGACCTGGAGGCGACCTGCTGGGACGGGCAGCCGCCGCCCGGGGCGGTGAGCGAGATCATCGAGATCGGGCTCACCGTGGTCGACCTGCGCGCCAAGGAGCGCACGGAGCGGCACCGGATCCTGGTGCGGCCCGAACGGTCCACGGTCTCGGCGTTCTGCACCGAGCTGACGGGACTCACCCAGGACGAGGCCGACCGGGGGGTCGGCTTCGCCGAGGCCTGCCGGACGCTGTCCGAGCGGTACGCGGCGGGCGTGCGGCCGTGGGCGAGCTGGGGCGACTACGACCGGCGCCAGTTCACCCGGCAGTGCCGGGCGCAGGGCGTGGCGTATCCGCTCGGCCACCCCGCCGAGCGCACGCACACCAATGCCAAGGCGGTCTTCGCCGCCGCCTACGGGCTGCGCGGGCGGCCGGGCATGGCGCAGGCGCTGCGGCTGGCAGGGCTGCCGCTGGAGGGGCGGCACCACCGGGGCGAGGACGACGCCTGGAACATCGGTGCGCTCGTGCTCGACCTGGTGGCGCGGGGTGCCTGGCCGGTCCCCGCGCCGGGGTCGGCGCCGGGGACCGGGTGAACGGTCAGCGGGTGTCGGTGGTCCGGCCCAGATAGGTCAGCGGGCCCGGGTCCGGCACCGGGATCTCGTGGAAGCCGAGCCGGTCGTAGAAGGCGCGGGCGTCGGTGTTGGCCGTGACCATGCCGAGGTGGACGGCCGGGACGCCCCTGTCGTGCAGGGCGTCGAACAGGGTGTGCATCAACTGTCGGCCGTACCCGCGTCGTTGGAACTCCGGGAGCAGGTCGATGTGCAAGTGGGCCGGATATTCCTTGAGTTCGGAGAGGACCATGCGCTCGGGCCGGTGCAGTAGGCCGATCATCTCCTCGGTCGGTGTCGTGGCCGGTCCGGCGAGCGGCGGGTACCGGCCGGCGACGCGCGGGATCCAGCGGTCGCGGACGTCCAGGGCGAACCGCTCGGTGTCGGCGGTGCCGACGACGTATCCGCCGACGCCGCCGCTCCCGTCGTCGAGGATGAACGCGAGCCCGGGTTCGAGGTGACAGTAGGGGGCGGCGAACAGGGTCGACATCAGCCGCGTGTCGGGGTAGATGTGCCGGGAGTCGCCGCCGAGGTCCGCGGTGCGGGCGCACACGTCCGCGACACCGTCGTCGTCGGACGTGCGGTAGGAGCGTATGCGCGGCCCGCTCATGAGGTCGCCCCGAAGCCCTGCGTCGTGTAGGCGCATTCCGTGTAGATGTAGCCGGACTCCAGCTTGGCCGTGTCAGAGCCGGCCGATGCGGTGCTGTCATTCTTCGGCCGGTGCACGAAGTACGTTGTCCCGACCGGGAGTTGGATGGTGCGTTGCGGATACTTCTTGCCGCTGTCGCTGCACGGTTCGGCACCCAGCAGGGTGGCGCCGCCGAAGGGGTAGACGGAGCAGCTCCCGCAGGCCTTGAGCGTGAAGCTGCCGGTGACCGGGCCCGTGTACAGGACGGTGATCTCGTCGGGGCTGTCGTTCTTGACGGTGACCGAGATGCTGCCGCCGGAGCGGTTCGTCGGGACGTGCTTGCCCGCGGCCGGCAGCGTCTGGGCGACCTCCGCCGCGATGGCGAACTTCTTGGCCAGCGCGGCCTTCCCGGAACCCCGGTGGCCTGCCGCGTACGTGGTCATCGTGGTCTGCGCGTCCTCGAAGGCGCCGTCCTTGTACTGGTCGACGCCGCAGGTGTAGGTCCCCGCGTCGGCGCCGGACCGGGCCCGCCGCGCGTCCTTCGCGAGGGCGTCGCCGATGGCGGCCGGCGCTCCCGACAAGCCGTCTATCCGGGTGCTCAGGGTCTTCAACTGCTCGACGGCCGTGCACGGTTCCTTGCCGCGCAGGCCCTTCTCGGTGGTGCCGACGGCGGCGGCGACGGCCGGTTCGACCTTCGCGGCCTGCGCGGAGTCGGGGAAGCCGGTGAGCAGTTCGCCGAACCCGGCCGGCCAGGTGGCCTCACCGGTCGCCAGCGCGTCGGACGCGCACTCGTAGAGCGAGGTGGCCAGGCGGTCCTCGGGCCATTCGGCCAGGTCGCCGAGGTCCGTCCCGGGCAGCGACTTCGGCACCGTGCGCAGGTACTTCAGCGGGGCCACCGCGTCGCAGTAGTCGCCCGCCGCGTACGGGGCGCCGACTGTCGTGTAGAAGGTCCTCATCCGGCCGGGCACCCGGGTGGCCGCCCGCGAGCCGGGATGCTGCGCGCGCAGGTCGGCGTAGACGGCCAGCGCCTTGCGGTAGTCGGCCTGCGCGCTCTCGAAGTGTTCTCCGCCGGTCGACTTCACCAGCCGGTCGGCCTCGTCGAGGCGGTCGAGGAGCATCAGTTCGATCGCCTCGTCACGGGCGTTGTCGTAGAGCACGACGCCACCGGCCGGCGCGGCGAGCAGGACCAGTCCCAGCGCGAGCGCGAGGGGCGCGCGGGGCGGCCACGCCAGCCGGGTGCGCAGGCCCACGACCGCGCCGTGCGCGGCGGCGGCGAGCAGGAACAGGGCGTAGAGGACGAGTGCGGCCCCGGGGACGCCGTCCGGGTCGGCCGGCAGTGCCACGAGCAGCAGTACCGCGGTCGCGGCCCAGCAGAGCGCGGCCGGCAGCCATCTTCGGACGAGTGCGTAGCCGAGGCCCAGACCGCTGAGGTTGAGGACGGCCACCGCGACCGCCCGGACGCCGTCGGGTGGCACGGACGGCGCGGGGGGCACGGATGGTGGCGTCGGCGGCATCGGCGGCACCACGTAGTCACCTTGACGCGCGTCGTACCAGTCCCCGGACATGTCGGCTCCCCCTGTCAACTACGCCCGCATGTAAGCGAGTTGTCAGTCTAGGGGCGAAAGCGGCAGCTCGACAGTGCTGCCGGGGCCGCATGACGGCAGATGTGACGGGCAGCGCCGCCCGCAACCCCTCGATGTCCCCATGAGACAGATGTCTCGGCGGGTCTCATGTCCCATTGAGACATTACAGGTGTAGCCTCGTCCCCATGAAGGCAACGGAGCCCCCCATCGACCCGGCCGACGGCGGCACCCCCGAGGACCGTCGCACACGCAAGGCCCGGCAGACCCGCAACGCGCTGGCCGCCGCCGCCCTGGAGCTGATCCTGGAACACGGCCTGGCGACGACCACGGTGGAGGCGATCGCGGAACGCGCCGACGTCACCCGCCGTACCTTCAGCCGCCACTTCACCGGCAAGGAGGACGCGGCCCTCGACTTCGTCCGTGGCGACGGCGACGCCATCAACACCGCGCTGCGGGCCCGGCCCGCCGCCGAACCTCCGTTGCTCGCCTATCGCAGGGCGGTGCGCCGGTGGCTCGCCGACGAGGCGAACCCGGCCTGGCACCTGCGCCCCGAGATGCGGCGCCTGCTGGCCCTGGTGGACCGCGAGCCCGCCCTGTTCGCCGCCTACGAGCGCATCCGGGTCGACGCCCAGGAGGAGTCGGTCCGGATCATCGCCGGGCGGCTCGGCACCGACGACGTCCGGGACGTGCGCCCGGCCGTCGTCGTCGACGCCGCCGCCGGCGTCCTCACCGCCGCGCTGCGCCTGTGGGCGCGCGGCGCGGCCGACCACGACCCGTCGACCGGGGACCTCGCCGCCCTGGTGGAGCGGGCCTACGACGCCCTGACCTCGGAGGCCGCGGCCGCGGCCGCCGAAAGCACTACCGAAGAGTGAGCACAGCATGAGCACCACCCCCGTCACCGACCACGCCACCGAGTTCTCCGGCCGGACCGCGCTCGTCACGGGCGCCGCGTCCGGCATCGGCCTGGCCACCGCCCGCCGGCTGGGCGCCGGCGGCGCGAACGTCGTCATCGCCGACTACAACGCCGAGGGCGCCGAGCAGGCCGCCGCCGCACTCGGGGCGGAGGGCGTCAAGGCCGCCGCCGTGGCGCTGGACGTGACCCGGCCGCAGTCCGTCGAGGCGGCCGTCGCGTTCGCCGTCGACACCTTCGGCGGCCTGGACCTGGCCGTGAACAACGCCGGCATCGGCGGCCCGAGCGCCCCGACCGGCGCGTACGACATCGAGGCGTACGACCGTGTCGTACGCACCAACCTCGACGGCGTCTTCTACTCGATGCGCTACGAGCTTCCGGCCATCGAGGCGGGCGGCAGGGGCGGCGCGATCGTGAACGTCGCCTCCATCCTCGGCTCGGTCGCCTTCGCCGGCTCGGGCGCGTACGTCGCCGCCAAGCACGGCGTGGTCGGGCTGACGAAGACGGCGGCCGCCGAGTACGCCGCGCAGGGCATCCGCGTCAACGCGGTCGGCCCGGGCTTCATCGAGACCCCGCTGCTCAAGGGCATGGACCAGGCGGCCTACGACGGTCTGGTGGGCCTGCACCCGGCCGGCCGCCTGGGCCGCTCCGAGGAGGTCGCCGAGCTGATCGCCTTCCTGCTCTCCGAGCGCGCCTCGTTCGTGGCCGGCGGCTACCACCTCGTCGACGGCGCCTACACGGCCGTCTGAGCAGCGCAAGGAGATCCGCCATGAAGGCACTTCAGTACCGCACGATAGGCGCCCCGCCCGAGGTCGTGACCGTACCCGATCCCGAACCCGGCCCCGGCCAGGTCCTGTTGAAGGTCACCGCCGCCGGGGTGTGCCACTCCGACATCGCGGTGATGAGCTGGCCCGCCGAGGGCTTCCCCTACGGCCTTCCGCTCACCCTCGGCCACGAGGGCGTGGGCACGGTCGCCGCGCTGGGCGCGGGTGTGACCGGGGTGAAGGAGGGCGACGCCGTCGCGGTCTACGGCCCCCAGGGCTGCGGGACCTGCGCCAAGTGCGTGCAGGGCAAGGAGAACTACTGCCTGCGCGCCGAGGAGCTCGGCATCCGTCCGCCGGGGCTCGGCGCACCGGGTTCGATGGCCGAGTACCTGCTGGTCGACGACCCCCGGCACCTGGTGCCGCTGGACGGGCTCGACCCGGTCGCGGCGGTGCCGCTGACCGACGCCGGCCTGACCCCGTACCACGCGATCAAGCGGTCGCTGCCCAAGCTGGTGCCGGGGTCCACCGCGGTCGTGATCGGCGCCGGCGGTCTCGGACACGTCGCGATCCAGTTGCTGCGCGCGATGACACCGGCCCGGGTCGTCGCCCTGGACGTGAGCGAGGACAAGCTGCGGCTGGCGCGCGAGGTCGGCGCGCACGAGGCCGTGCTCTCGGACCCGCGGGCCGCGGCCGCGGTGCGCGAACTCACCGGCGGGGTGGGGGCGGAGGCCGTGTTCGACTTCGTCGGCGCGCAGCCCACCGTGACCACGGCCGCCGCCGTCGCCGCCGTCGAGGGCGATGTCACGATCGTCGGCATCGCCGGCGGTTCGCTGCCCGTCGGCTTCGGCAGCCTGCCCTTCGAGGTGTCGGTGAGCGCACCCTACTGGGGCAGCCGCGGCGAGCTGGTCGAGGTGCTGGCACTGGCCCGCTCGGGTGCCGTGTCCGTGCACACCGAGACCTTCTCCCTGGACGAGGCGCCGCTCGCCTACGAGCGGCTGCACGCGGGGAAGATCAACGGTCGCGCGGTGGTCCTGCCGCACGGCTGAACTTCAACTCATAGTCAGCACAAGGCAATTCAGACAGTCGGAACAGAACTGAACAGAGGTCGGGCAGTTTTGACCCCAAGTGCTCCTCGACCGTGCGAGAGCGGTCGATGACAGTGTGTACTGTGCTGCGAGCGCGCCTCGACAGCGGGGCTCGGCGCCCCTGCCCCGACCGACTTCCCCTGGAACCGATTCGATGATCGAATTACCGGACCTCGTGACCGGCGGACTCACCGCAGGCACCCTGTCCGCGCTCGCCCTCGGCGGCCTGTTGCTGCGGTCGCGGCGCCAACAGCACCGGCAGCGCCTGGAGATAACCTCCTTGCGCACCCAACTGGACGGCCGCTCCCGCGCCTTCACCGCCGAGGTCGAGCACCTCGCGACCCGGCGCCTGCCCGCCGCCGCCCGGCAGCCCGCCCACCGGCACATCACGGTCCCCGGCCCGCTCCGGACACAGACCGACGGAACCCCGCTGGGCATCGCGCTGGAGAGCGTCCTGGACGGGCTGCGCGCCGAACTGGCCGCACAGCGCACCCGCATCGACGCGGCCGCGCAGGCCGGTATGCGCGGCGCCACCCGGGAGATCCAGGCAGCCCTCTACCGGCTCCAGGACGCCTTACGCGCGCTGCAACAGCGGTACGACGACCCCGAGTTGACGCTGACCCTGTTCCAGCTCGACCACGAGAACGAGCAGTCGCTGCGCCGGGCGCAGGTCGCCGCGGTGGTCTGCGGAGCCTGGGTCGGACTGGCGCGCGAGGAGTCGCACCTGGTCGACGCCGTCACCGGCGGCCAGGCACGGGTACCCGGCTACCACCGGGTCAAGATCCACAACCATCTCCGGCCCGGCACCGCGCTGGTGTCGCACGCGGTCGAGCCCGCCGCCATCATCGTGGCCGAACTGCTCGACAACGCGCTGCGGCACTCCGCGCCGGACACCGACGTCGTGGTGAACCTGGAGCACGTCCACCACGGAGTGTGCGTCACGGTCGACGACGCGGGCCTGGGCATGACCGAGGACGAACGCGCCCGCGCCCAGCGGCTGGTGGGCGGCCGCGAACCGATCCTGCTGACCGACCTCGGCGACCCGCCCCGCATGGGACTGGCCGCGATCGGCCAGCTCACCCGGCAGTTCGACCTGACCGTGGACGTCTCCTCGCCCTCCCCCTACGGCGGCGTGCGCGCGGTGCTGCGGGTCGACAGCCACCTCCTCAGCCGCATCGACCCGGCCGAACGACCGCCGGCGGCCAGCGCCCCGCGCACCACACACGTCCCGCGGCGACCGGACCCGGCCGCCGCGGCACCCGCCACCGCCGCACCGGCCCACGCCTACGGGACCGACCCCGACGACGCCTCGACGTCCGGATCCGGGCACCACACCCCGGAGCACGAGGAGGCCCCGGCCGATCCGCGCGACACCGGCGGACTGCCGCAGCGCCGCCGCCGGCCGCGGGTGAGCGCCGCCGCCGAGGCCACGCCGCCCCGCCCGGCCCGCCGCCCCGAGGAGGCCGCCGCGGCGCTGGGCGCGCTCCAGTCCGCGACCGCCGCGGCCCGCGCCGAGGCCGCCCCGGACCTCGACGCCGTCCCGGACGCCGTACCGGAACCGGCACCGGAACCCGTCGCCGCGCGCCGGTCGGGGGAGGACCCCACCGACGCCACCGACACCACCGACACCACCGAACAGACCGACCACGAAGGAGGAACGGCTCGATGACCAGCCGCGACACGAGTGACATGGCATGGGTCCTGGAGCCGATCCTTCAGGTGCCGCACGTGGTGGCCGCCGTGCTGCTGACCAGGGACGGACTCGTCAAGGGATACACCGACGCGCTGTCCCGGCCGTCGGCGGAGCGGGTGGCCGCCATCACCAGCACCGTGCAGGGGGCCTGCCGGACCGCCGCGGCGGCGTTCGCCGACCGGGACCGGGCCGAGGTGCGCCAGGTCGTCATCGAGTCCGACCACGGCTACGTACTGATCGTGCCCACGGACCACGGCACCTGTGTGGCCGCGTACGGGGACCCGGAGGCCCGGCTCGACCTGCTCGGCCACCGGGTCCACTCCCAGGTGGCCCGGCTGGGCGAGAAGGCGATGGCCGCCGCGCCCCGGGGAGCCGACGGCGGCGCGCCGACATGACCGGCCGCCCAGGCGGCCGTCCCCTGGTTCCCGCGTACCTGTCGACCGGCGGAGCGGCGCGGCCCAGCCGACCCCATCTGGAGCGGCTGTCGGTGCTCACCGGCAGCGGAGAGTGCGCGCCCGCGGATCTGACGGCGGCTCAATTCGCCCTCCTGGAAGTCCTGGAGGACGGATCGCTGACGGTGGTGGAGGCGGCCGCGCTGCTGCGGCTGCCGGTCTCCGCGGTACGGGTCCTCACGGCCGCGCTCCTCGACCGGGGCCTGGTCCTGGCCCGTGCGCCGATCCCGGCCGCCGACCGGTTCGAACCCGACCTGCTGAAGAGAGTGGCCGATGGCCTCCGCGCCCTCAAGCACTAGTGGCATCCACCTGCCCGACACCGCCCGCGACCTGGTGAAGATCCTGGTCGCGGGTCCCTTCGGGGTGGGCAAGACGACACTCATCGACTCGGTGTCGGAGATCCGGCCGCTGCACACCGAGGAGCACCTCACCCAGGCGTCCGAGCAGGTGGACGACCTCGACGGGGTGCGGGAGAAGTCGACCACGACCGTCGCCATCGACTTCGGCCGGATCAGCCTGCCGGGCGGGGTCGTGCTGTACCTGTTCGGCACGCCCGGACAGGAGCGGTTCCGCTCGCTGTGGGACGACATCGCCTACGGGGCGCTGGGCGCGTTGGTCCTGGTCGACAGCCGGCGGATCGACGCGTCGTTCGACGTGCTGGGGCTGGTGGAGGAGAGCGGGCTGCCGTACGCGGTCGCCTTCAACGCCTTTCCCGACGCCCCGCGCCACCACACCCCCGAGCAGCTGCGCGCCGCCCTGGACCTGGAGCCGGGCACCCCGATGGTGACGTGCGACGCGCGGGACGCGAACTCCTCCCTCGACGCACTGCTCGCCCTGGTCGAGCACCTGATCGACCGTGACCCCCCGGAGAACCGGTGACCACCCTGCCCCCCGCCCAAGAGGCCTTCTCCCGCTCCGCGCCCGTACGGCTGTGGGAGGAGGGCTTCGCCCGAGATCCCGACCGCTACTACGCCGCGCTGCGCGCCCAGGGACCGGTCGGCTGGGGCGAACTCGCGCCGGGCGTACCGGCGTACGTCGTCACCGAGCGGCAGGCCGCGCTGGAGGTGCTGCGCGACACCGGCGCCTTCTCGCACGACCCCCGGGCGTGGGAGAACACGGTCCCGGACGACTCGCCCGTGCTCGGCATGATGCGCTGGCGGCCCAACGCGCTGTTCGCCGACGGCGCCGACCATGTCCGCTACCGCACCACGCTCATCGACGTCTTCGACGACGTCGAACCGCACGACCTGCGCTCCCGGGTGCACCGTGCGGTGAACGTGCTGGTGAGCCGGTTCGGGCCGGCCGGCCGGGCCGATCTGGTGGCGGACTTCTCGCGGCCGCTGATGGCGCTGGTCTTCAACAACCTGTTCGGGCTGCCCGACAGCCAGGGCGACCGGCTGAACCGGGGCCTCGGCAAGATGATGGAGGGCGGCGACCAGGCGGTCGAGGGGGAGGCCGAGTTCGCGCGGTACGTGCTGGAGCTCATCGCGGCCAAGGCCGAGCGGCGCGGCGACGACCTGCCCAGCCGGCTGCTGGACCATCCGGCCGCGCTGACCGCGGAGGAGGTCACCTGGCAGGTGTTCCTCACCCTCGGCGCCGGCTTCGAGCCGACCGCGAACCTGCTGTCCAACGCGCTGTCCAGGATCCTCGGCAACCCCCTCTACTACTCCACCCTCACCAGCGGGGCGCGACCGGTCATGGACGCGGTCCTGGAGGTGCTCCACCACGAGACGCCCCTGGCCAACTACGGCATCTACTACGCGGTCGAGCCGCTGGAGTTCCACGGGGCGTGGATCCGGGCCGCGGTGCCGGTGGTCGTCTCCTACGGGGCGCTCGGCCGCTTCGCCGAGGGCGAGGTGACCTCCGGGCGCCGTCCGAACGACGCCTCCCACCTCTCCTGGGGCGCCGGACCGCACACCTGCCCGGTACGGCAGCACACGCTGCTCATCGTGACCGAGGCGATCGAGCGGCTCACCCAGTGGCTGCCCGACGTGGAACCCGTGCTCGCCCGCGAGCGCCTGAGCTGGCGGCCCGGCCCCTTCCACCGCTCGCTGACCGCGCTGCCCGTCCGTTTCAGCCCCCGCTCCCCCGACCAGCCAGGAGACCCCTCATGAGCGTCACCGACCGCGTCGCCCTCGACCCGTTCGGCACCGACATCCCGGCCGAGAGCGCGCGGCTGCGCGCGCTCGGCCCTATCGTGCCGGTGGAGCTGCCCGGCGGCATCCCCGCCTGGGCGCCGACCGGCTACGACACCCTCAAGGAGCTGATCCTCGACCCCCGGGTCAGCAAGGACCCGCGGCTGCACTGGCGGCTGTGGCCCGAGGTCGGCGAGCACCCCGCCTGGGGCTGGATCCTGGGCTGGGTGGGCGTGGTCAACATGCTCTCCACCTACGGCGGCGACCACACCCGGCTGCGCAGGCTGGTGGCGCCGAGCTTCACCCACCGGCGCACCGAGGCACTGCGCCCCCGGGTCGAGGCGGTCACGGCGGAACTGCTCGACGCGCTGGCCGAGGCCGGCCGGGACGGCGGGACCGTCGATGTGAAGGAGGGGTTCGCGCACCCGCTGCCGCTGCGCATCATCTGCGAACTGTTCGGTGTGCCGGAGGAGTTGCGGGAGGCCACCGCCCGGCTCATCGCGGCCATCATGGACACCTCCGACCCGACCCCGGAGCACGCCGCCTTCGTGCAGGAGCAGATCGGTACGGTTTTGGGCTCGCTCATCGCCCATCGCAGCGAGCACCCCGGCGACGACCTGACGACCGAGCTGATCCGGGTGCGGGACGAGGACGGCGACCGGCTCGCCGACGACGAACTGCTCTACACCCTGCTGCTGGTGATCGGGGCGGGCTTCGAGACGACCGTGAACCTCATCGGCAACGCGGTCGTCGCCCTGCTGAAGGACCCCGCGCAGCTCGCGGCGGTGCGGTCGGGCGAGACCGGCTGGGACGCGGTCGTCGACGAGACGCTGCGGGTGCACCCGTCGATCGCCTCGCTGCCGCTGCGGTTCGCCGTCGAGGACCTGAAGGTCGGCGACGTGACGATCCCGGCCGGCGACGCGATCATCACCACGTACGCGGCCGCGGGTGTGGACCCCGCGCACTACGGGCCCGACGCGGACACCTTCGACGCCTCGCGCGGGGCCGACGACCATCTGGCGTTCGGGATCGGGGTGCACCGCTGCATCGGCGCGCCGCTGGCCCGGATGGAGGCCCTGACCGCGCTGCCCGCGCTGTTCGACCGCTTCCCCGGCCTGGCGCTCGCCGTCGACGCCGAGGAACTGCGCCAGGTGCCGTCGTTCATCGCCTTCGGCTGGCAGCGGATCCCGGTCCGGCTGCACGGCTGAGGGTTCGGAGCCCGCAGGGCCCACGGTGATACGCCGGGGCCGACCGGTCCCCCGTTCCGGTCGCGCCCCGGCGACTCCCCGAACCTATGTGGATGAGGTACGGGTTGTGAATCGCGGGCGTGCCCGGTGGGCGCCCCGCGGGACTCACCTGTGCACAAGTGCGCCCGGATGGCCCGTTTCCTCCGGGTGAGGCCGCGGGCCGAGGGCGGGCCGGTCGAGGTCGTCGGTGACCAGGTGGGCCAGGACGACCTCGTACAGATCGCTGCCCGCGGTCAGCAGCCGGCGTTCGAGTACCGGCTCGGCGCTGCGGACGTGCTCCCGTACGGTCTGGGCGTGGACGCCGATCCGCTGCGCGGCCCGTTCCGCGTTGCCGCCCGCGGCGAGCCAGGCGCGCAGGCTGCCGCGCAGGTCGCGGGCGTCGGTGTCCAGCCGGCCCAGCAGATCCTCGGCCCAGGTGCGCAGCGCGGGTCCGGTGAGCAGGTCGTCCAGGCGGGCGGGGGCCGGCCGCGCGACGGTCCCGTCCGGCGGGAGGCCGACCTGGGTGTTCAGTGCCAGGTGGACGGCGGCCCGGACGGTGAGCGCGGAGAAGTCCGTGCCCAGCAGGGACTCCACGCGTTCCATCCGGGCGCGGACGGTGTTGCGGCTGACGCCGAGGATCTTGGCCGCGTTCACGGCCGTGAACTCCAGCCCGAGCCGGGTGGTGGCGAGCAGTTCGGCGCTGGTGTGGTGCGCGAGCGTGTCGAGCGGGCGCAGCAGGGCCGAGGTCCAGGCCCGCAGCGCGGCCGGGTCCATCAGCCGCCCCGGATGCGTGCGCTCGGCGTACACCGCGGTGCGGTCCGGGCGGAAACGGGCGACGGCGAGGGCGCTGACCGCCTGTCCGTAGGCGGTGGCGGTGCACGCGAGGTTCTGCCGGGTGCTGCCGCCGAGGTAGGTGTCGGCGCGGCCGGCGATCAGTGCGCGCAGGTCTTCGCTGGTGGCCTCGCGGGGCGTGACGACGATGACGTGGGCGTCCATGGCGGGGCAGCGCACGACCAGGGCCTGTTCGCCGGTCGCCTCCACACACCGCTCGGCGAGTTCGTCGCGCTCCTCGGTGCGGCCCTCGACGACGTAGACGCCGGCCGTGTCGGTGTCGAGCAGGCCGGGCCAGAGCCCCGCGGCGACCCGGCGCGCCGAGACGGTGTCCTCCACCATGAGCAGCTGCAGGATGGCCAGCCGCAGATCGGCGGCGGCGCGCTGGAGCCGGCGCCCGGTCGTGGTCGTCCGGCGGGCCCGCAGCAGCACCTCGAGGACGGCCGCGGTGTGGGTGACGATCTCGGAGGCACGCCGGTCGAAGGGGCCGGCGCGCTCCACGGTCAGCAGGCCGGCCGAGGACCCGTGCTGGAGTTCGATCCTGACCAGCCGCAGATGGCGGCCGCTGCCCTGCCAGGCCGCGGAGGCGATCCGGCCGGCGACGACGTCGGCGGCCAGGGACTCGTCGGGAAGGGACACACCGGGGCGGGACGCGTCGGACGGGGGCTCGTCGGGGAGGGTGGCAGGCCCGGCGAGCAGGACGCCGGTGTCGTCCCGCAGGGACACGGTCGCGTCCACCGTGACGGCGAGCCAGTCGACGACCTTGCCGGCGTCGCGTGCGGCGGGACGCAGCAGCTCCAGAAGCTCCCGCGTCCATGCCGAGGTGTCGCCCTCCGTCATGCCGTCCTCCCTCCTCGGAACTCCGAACACCGCCGCTGACCTCAGGTTTCCTGGTCGGCGACGTTACCTCACGACCGGCCGGGGCTGACAGGGCCGCGTGTGCGGCCCACCGCCGGGGGCGCCGCCCCCACCGCCACCGGCGCCGCCCCGCCCGCTCCGGCCCGGTTCCGCCTGCGCGTCGGTCCGCCTCGCACGGCATAAGCTCGTGCAATGGCGAAGTACTACGACGTACACCCCGACAACCCGCAGCCGCGCACCATCGCCCAGGTCGCCGAGAGCATCCGCCAGGGCGCGCTGATCGCGTACCCGACCGACTCCTGCTACGCGCTCGGCTGCCGGCTGGGCAGCCGCGACGGGATCGACCGGATCCGGTCCATCCGCGGCCTGGACGACCGGCACCACTTCACCCTCGTCTGCCAGGACTTCGCGCAGCTCGGCCAGTTCGTGCGGGTGGACAACGACGTGTTCCGGGCGGTCAAGGCGTCGACCCCGGGCAGTTACACGTTCATCCTCCCGGCGACGAAGGAGGTGCCGCGCATGTTGCAGCACCCGAAGAAGAAGACCGTCGGCGTACGCATCCCGGACCATGTCGTCACCCACGCCCTGCTCGCCGAGCTCGGCGAGCCGCTGCTGTCCAGCACGCTGCTGCTGCCGGGCGAGGACGAGCCGATGACCCAGGGCTGGGAGATCAAGGACCGGCTGGACCATGTCCTGGACGGGGTGCTGGACTCCGGGGACTGCGGCACCGAGCCGACGACGGTCGTCGACTTCTCCGGCGGCGAGGCGGAGATCGTACGGTACGGGGCCGGTGACGTCACCCGGTTCGAGTGAGCCGACCTGGCCGTGCCTCCAAGTGGGCTTCTTTCAGGGGCAGTTCACGGTACGGCGGACGGTGCGTGAGAGCATGATCACGGCTTGGGACACCGGGCCGCCGAGTTGCTCGCCGTCGACCGCGCAGAGAGGCAGACCCATGACCTCCGTACAGGGAACAGCCGTGGACGTCCCTACCGAGGACGGCACCGCCGACGCCTACCTGGCCCATCCTGCGGACGGGCTCCCCCGTCCGGGTGTCCTGCTCTACCAGGACGCCTTCGGGCTGCGGCCGCACCTTCGGTCGATGGCCGACCGGCTGGCCGCGGCCGGTTACACGGTGCTGGTGCCCAACGTGTTCTACCGGCACGGCCGCACCCCGGTCTTCGACCTGCCCGAGTTCATCGACCCGGGGGCCCGCCCCGAGATCTGGGACCAGATCGTCCCGGTCATGCAGTCGCTGACGCCGGAGCTCTCGGTACGCGACGCCGACGCCTATCTGCGATGGCTGGCCGACAGCCCGCTGGTGGCCGACGGGCCGGTCGCGGTCACCGGCTACTGCATGGGCGCCCGGCTGGCGCTGCGCATCGCCGGCGCCTACCCGGAGCGGGTGGCGGCCGCGGCCGGCTTCCACGGCGGGCGGCTGGCGACCGACGCGCCGGACAGCCCCCATCTGGCCGCCGAACACATCACCGCCGAGCTGTACTTCGGCCACGCCGACAATGACCCGTCGCTGCCCGAGGAGCAGATCGAGCGGTTCGAGCGGGCGCTGACGGCCGCCGGTGTCCGGCACCGCTGCGAGGTCTACCCCGGCGCCCCGCACGGGTACACGCAGGCCGACACCGCCTCGTACCACAAGGAGGGCGACGAGCGGCACTGGGCGGCGCTGCTCGACCTGCTGGAGCGCACCTTCTGATCCGGCGTCGGGCCCCGCGCGGGCCCGCACGGACGAGGACATCCCGCACGCGGGGGGAGCCCGCGTGCGGGATGTCGTTCGTGCGGTGGAGGGTCAGCTGGTCGTCACGGCGGTGTCGTCGACGACGAAGCTGGTCTGGAGGGAGGAGTCCTCGACACCGCTGAACTTGATGCTCACGGTGGAGCCGGCGAAGGAGGACAGGTCGAAGGTCTTCTGGGTGTACCCGGTGGCCTTGTTGAGGTTGGAGTACGTCGCCAGCGTGGTCGATCCGGCGGTGACCGTCAGCTTGTCGTACGCCGAGCTGGTGGTGGTCTCCGCGGTGTCGATGTGCAGGTAGAAGGTGAAGCTCGCCTTGCAGCCGGAGGGGATGGTCACCGACTGGGACAGGGTGTCGGTGTGCGTGGAGCCGTAGCCGTCCATCCAGGCCTTGTACGAACCGCCGTGGGCCGCCTGGCCGGTGTCATTGGTGATGACGCCGCTGCTCGCGGTCCAGGTGGTGGCGCCGGACTCGAAGCCCGGGTTGCCGAGCAGCTGCGTCGAGGTGCAGGTGCCGCCGCCACCGGAGGAGCTGACGGTCCAGGTGAAGGACGCCGTGCCGGTCGCCCCGGTGCTGTCCGTGACGGTCACCGTGGTGCTGTACGTGCCGGCGGTGGTCGGCGTCCCGGTGATCGCGCCGGTGGAGCTGCTGATCGACAGGCCGGTGGGCAGACCGCTCGCGGAGTAGGTGAGCGAGCCGCTGTTGGTGCTGCTGGCCGAGATCTGCAGGCTCACCGCGGTACCGACGGTGGAGGACTGGCTGCCCGGGTTGGTGACGGTCACACCGCTGGTCGGCGGGGTGACGTGGCTGCCCACGTTGATGCCGGCGAAGGCGTTCGCCACACCCGCGTACTGGGTGGAGCTCGCGCCGTACAGGGCGGTCGCGGCGTTGAGCGCGGCGGTACGGGCGCTCGCGTAGTTGGTGCTGGACGTCATGTACGTCGTCAGCGCCTTGTACCAGATCTGGAGGGCGGCGGCGCGGCCGATGCCCGCGACGGCGACACCGTCGGAGGTCGAGCTGTTGTACGTGACACCGTTGATGGTCTTGGAGCCGCTGCCCTCGGAGAGCAGGTAGAACATGTGGTTCGCCGGGCCCGAGGAGTAGTGGACGTCCAGGTTGCCGACGCCGGAGTACCAGGAGTCGGCGGACGACCCGTCCTTGGACGGCTTGTCCATGTAACGCAGCGGCGTGCCGTCGCCGTTGATGTTGATCTTCTCGCCGATGAGGTAGTCGCCCACGTCGGTCGAGTTGTTGGCGTAGAACTCCACGCCGGTGCCGAAGATGTCGGAGGTGGCCTCGTTCAGGCCGCCGGACTCACCGGTGTAGTTCAGGCCCGCGGTGTTGGAGGTGACGCCGTGGCTCATCTCGTGGCCCGCGACGTCGAGCGAGGTCAGCGCGTGGGTGCTGCTGGTGCCGTCGCCGTAGGTCATGCAGAAGCAGCTGTCGTCCCAGAAGGCGTTGACGTACGCCGTGCTGTAGTGGACGCGCGAGTAGGCGGCGACACCGTTGTTCTTGATGCCGCTGCGCCCGAAGGTGTTCTTGTAGAAGTCCCAGGTCATCTGGGCGCCGTAGGCGGCGTCGGCGCCGGCGGTCTGGGTGTTGGAACCCGCGCCGGTGCCCCAGACGTCGTCGGCGTCCGTCATCAGCGTGCCGGTGCCGGACGTGCCGTTGTTCAGCGAGTACGTCTTGTGGCCGCCGCGGGTGGAGTCCGTGAGCTGGTACGTCGATCCCGACAGCGTGGTGTTCAGCGTGACCGTGCCGCTGTACTGGGTGTTGCCGGTACCGGTCTTGATGTCCTGGAAGCTGCCGAGCTCCGCGCCGGTGGTGGCGTCGGTGATCACGTGCAGCCGGCTCGGCGTGCCGTCGTCCTGGAAGCCGGAGACCACCGTCTCCCAGGCGAGCTTCGGGGTGCCGCTGGCGGCCCAGATCACCTTGCGGGCGCTGTCGGCCGCGGGCTGCTCGGCGTCGAGGGTCCTGGCCGCCGTCAGGGCCTTGGTCTCGGCCGCCGCCTTGGTGAAGGTCGGGGTGGTGGAGGAGACCTTCACGGCGTTCTTGTTGTTGAAGGTGGTGCTCACCGTGCCGGTGGCCTGCGAGGCGGGCGGGGTGTGCACCACGAGGTCGCCGCCGAGGACCGGCAGGCCGTCGTAGGTGCGCTCGTAACGCGTGTGGACGGTGCCGTCGTTGTCCTTGACGACGTCCTTGACGACGAGCTTCTCCTTCGCGCCCAGGCCGAGGCTCTGGGCGGTCTGGGTGGTCTTCGAGGCGGCGCTCTTGATCAGCGCCGTGTGCTGGGCCGGGGTGAGATCGGCCGTGAGGCCCCCGGTGCGCAGGGGGCTGGGGTGGGGGGAAGCGGACTGTGCGGACGCCGGGACGGACTGGATGCCGACGGCGAGGAAGGCGGCGGTGGAGAGCAGGGCCACTCCTACCGCGGTCCGCTTGCGGGGGTTGCGTCTCACTCGTTCTCCTACTGCTGCGGCCGTGGGGCGGCCGATGACAGACCGGACAGACGGGTGTGCTGTCCGGGACGAGCCGAGTTGTGCGGGGCCGTTGCTGCGCATGGAACTGTGACTGCTCTGTGCAGCGATACGGCGAGAATGGCAGGCTTGACCAAGCCATGTCAGCTACGTCAGGGGCAATCGAGGGTTATCCCTCTGTGCGCGACGGCTGCCCGTACGCACCGGACCAGCCGGACGATCCGCCCCGATCCCCCGTCTGTCCCCCCTCCCTCCGTCTCCGCGCACGATCCCGCTCCCTCGCCAGGGCCGCCGGGAAAGCGCCCCGGGCACGTTGCTACGGTGCCCGGATGTCTGAATCCTCACGCGACACGGCCGCGGGCGCGGGCTGGGGCGCCGCCGAACTCGGCACCTACAAGCGGCTGATGCCGACCGAGGTCGAGAAGTTGTCGTGGCTGAACCCCAGAACGCTGTGGGCCGCCCGCAACGGCGTGCTGGCCTCCTGGTTCGGCGATCCGACCGGCCGCACCCGCGGCCGTTGGGCGGACCGGGCCGCGGCGGCCGGGGCGCCCGCCGACAGGATCGTCCGGCGCGACGACCCGGACCGGTTCTCCTTCATGGTGATCGGCGACCCCGGAGAGGGTGACGAACCTCAATACGCCGTCGTGCCGGGGTTTCTGAAGGTCGCTCAGGACACCCGCTTCGCCGTCGTGGCCAGTGACGTGATCTACCCCGTGGGCAGCGCCGACGACTACGAGGGCAAGTTCTTCCGGCCCTACCGGGACTACCCGGCGCCCGTCTACGCGATTCCGGGCAACCACGACTGGTACGAGGACCTCGGCGCGTTCATGCGCGTCTTCTGCGGCGTCCCGCCGCTGCCCGCCGAACCCGCGCCCCGCCCGCTCACGAGGGCCTGGCTGCGGCATCTGCTGTGGCACCGCTCGCGCCCCGGCGACGGACAACATCTCGACGAGGCGCGGAAGTTGCGTCCCGCGGCCGGTCAACAGGCGGTCCAGCCCGGCCCGTACTGGGCGATCGACGCCGGACCCGTGCGGATCGTCGGCATCGACACCGGTCTGCTGGGCACGATCGACGCCGAGCAGGGCGCGTGGCTGCGCGAGGTGTCCCGGGGTCCCCGCCCCAAGATCCTCGTCACCGGATCGCCCCTGTACGTGGACGGCGAGCACCACCCGTGCCCGGTCGAGGGCGGCGGCACGGTCGACGACGTGGTCCGCGAGCCCGCGCACCACTACGTGGCGGCGATCGGCGGTGACATCCACAACTACCAGCGCTATCCGGTGGACGTGGACGGCCGGACCGTGCAGTACGTGGTCTCGGGCGGCGGCGGGGCGTTCATGCACGCCACGCACACCGTCCCGCGCGTCCAGGTGGCCGGCGTCGACGAGCACGCCTTCCGCTGCTACCCGCTGCGCGGCGACTCCCTCGCCTTCTACAGCCGTCTGTACGGCCGCCGGCTGCGCCTGCGCCGCTTCTTCACCCTCACCGAGGACGAGGCGACCGCCGTCATGGCCGAGCGCCTGGGCATCTCCCCGACCCGTGCCCCGGGACCGGACGCCAGGGTCACCCGGCGCGTCCGGCTGGTCGCCCGGCTGCTGGGCGCGGGCGGCCGTCCCGGCCGGAGGCACCGTTTCCGGCTGCCGGTGCGGAAGATCTACACCCAGCTGTTCTCACCCGGCTCGGCCACGTACAGCCCGCCGTTCTTCAAGAGCTTCCTCCGCGTGGACGTCACCCCGGACGCGGTCCGGCTGCGCTGTTTCGCGGCCACCGGCAACCGCGCCCAGGAACTCGACCCGCCGGTCGAGGACGACGTCTTCATACCGCTGCGCTGAATCCGAAGGCCCTGAACCCGTCCGCCCGGGCTTCCCGGGCGAGCCGGGCGGCGCCGCGAGCCGTACGGCGGCTCGCGGCGCGTCGGTTCACCAGCGTCCCGCCTCGGTGCCGACGAGCGGCCGGGACGGTCTGCCGTCGGTGCCGACCGGTACGTCACCGGCGAGCATCACCCGGTGCATGGTGCGGGGGAAGCCGAGGTGGGCGTTGTCGGTGGGCGCCAGATGGATGGTGGCGCGGTTGTCCCAGAAGGCGACGCTGCCCGGTTCCCAGCGGAAGCGGACCGTGTACTCGGGGCGGACCGCCTGCTCCAGCAGCATGTCCAGCAGCGCCCGGCTCTCCGGGCGGGAGACGTCGGTGATCTGGTCGAGGTAGTACCCGTTGACGTACAGCACGCGTTCCCCGGTCTCGGGGTGGACCCGCACCAGCGGGTGCTCGGCGGCGACCTGGTGGTCCAGCAGGTGGCGCACGTACGCGTCGTCACCGGGGCGCGGCCGGTAGCCGACGCCCAGCCGGTGCTCGGCCCGCAGGCCGTCGACGAACGCCCGCACCGGCGCGGACAGTCCGGCGTAGGCGGCCGCCAGATTGGACCAGGTGGTGTCGCCGCCGTAGGGCGGGACGGTCTCGGCGCGCAGGATCGTCGCGGCGGGCGGGTCGACCCGGGCGCCGTGGTCGCAGTGCCAGCCGCGCAGCAGGGTGTGCCGACGGCGTTCCAGCCACTCCTCGTGCTCCATCCCGAACCGTCCGCCCAGCTCCAGCCGGTCGGCGGTGGTCTCGATCAGGGGGAAGTCCGCGGGCGAGGCGCTGCCCCGCCTGCTCGGCGCGACCGGCTCGCCGAACCGGCGCGCGAACGCCATGTGCCCGGCGTGGTCGAGCCGCTGCCCCCGGAAGAACACCACCTTCCAGCGCAGCACGGCCGCCCGGATCGCGGCCACCTGGGCGTCGTCGAGGCCCTCGGCCAGGTCGACGCCCTCGATCTCGGCCCCGATGTGCCCGGCGGCGGGTCTCACCTCCACTCCGGCACCCCGCGCCGGCCCGCCCGTCGTCCCGCTGTCCCTCGTACGGCCGCCCGTCGTCCCGCTGCCCGTCGTCCCGCTGTCCCTCGTCATGCGCACTCCGCTGGTTCGGCGACATCATCTCCGTTGCGTCCATCGGGCTTCTCCCCCGCCTGCCCGGTTGATCATTCCGCCTTCCCTCCCCGAGGCTGGGACCGGAACACAGCCGAGGGAAGGTCCGACGGTGATCAGCACTCCGACGTACACGCTCGACGACGGCACGATCGTCCCCGCCCTGGGGCTCGGCACCTGGCCGATGGACGACGCAGAGGCCGAACGCGCGGTGGGCACGGCCCTGGAACTGGGCTACCGGCTCGTCGACACGGCCACGAACTACCGCAACGAGACCGGGGTGGGCCGCGGGATCGCCGCGTCCGGGATCCCCCGCGAGGAGGTCGTCGTCACGACCAAACTCCCCGGACGGCACCACGGGTACGCCGAGACGCTCGCCTCCTTCGAGGAGTCCCGCGCCCGTCTCGGCCTGGAGTACGTCGACCTGTACCTCATCCACTGGCCGCTGCCCCGCCTCGACCGGTACGTCGACTCGTGGCGAGCCATGATCGAGCTGCGGGAGCGGGGCCTGGTCCGCTCGATCGGCGTCTCCAACTTCACGGCCGGCCACATCCGGCGGCTGGAGGAGGAGACGGGTGTCCTGCCCGCCGTCAACCAGATCGAGCTGCACCCTCTGTTCCCGCAGGCCGACCTGCGCGCCTTCCACGAGAGCAAGGGCATCCGCACCGAGAGCTGGAGCCCGCTGGGACGCGGCTCCGAAGTGCTGGCCGACCCCGCCGTCGTCGCCGTCGCCGAGGCTCTCGGTGTCACCCCGGCGCAGGCCGTGCTGCGCTGGCACACCCAGCTCGGCGCGCTGCCCATCCCCAAGTCGGCCCACCCCGGGCGGCAGCGCGAGAACCTCGACGTCTTCGGCTTCACCCTGGACCCGGCCCGGATGACGGCCGTCACGGACCGCCCGCAGCGGCGTCTGGGCGGGGATCCCGAGGTCCACGAGGAGTTCTGACGCCCGACGGAGCCGCCCGAGGAGGACGCGCCCGACCCGGGCCGCCCCTTCCGGTGATCACGGCGGCGGCAGCTGCTGCTCGGCCCAGATGACCTTTCCGCTGCCGGTCTGCCTGCTGCCCCAGCGCTGGGTGAGCTGTGCGACGAGCAGCAGACCGCGCCCGCCCTCGTCGAAGGCGTGCGCGCGGCGCAGATGCGGTGAGGTGGAACTGCCGTCGGAGACCTCGCAGATGAGGGTGCGGTCCCGGATCAGCCGGAGCTGGATGGGCGGTTGGCCGTACCGGATGGCGTTGGTGACCAGTTCGCTGACGACGAGTTCGGTGACGAACGCCGTCTCCTCCAGCCCCCAGGCGTTCAACTGCTCGGTGACGGCCTGCCGGGTGTCGGCCACCCGCTCGGGGTCCGGTGAGATGTCCCAGGTGGCGACCTGGTCCACGCCGAGCGCCCGGGTACGGGCCAGCAGCAGGGCCACGTCGTCGCCGGGCTCCTCGGGCAGCACGGCCTTGAGCACGCTGTCGCAGAGGCCGTCGAGCGTGTCGGTGCGCGCGGTCAGCGCCCGGCACAGGTCGGCGGTCACGCTGTCGATGTCCCGTGCCCGGTCCTCGATCAGCCCGTCCGTGTAGAGGGCGACGACCGCGCCCTCGGGCAGTTGCAGTTCGGTCGCCTCGAACGGCAGTCCGCCGACACCGAGCGGCGGTCCCGGGCTCGTGTCGATGAGCTCCGCGGTGCCGTCGGGCAGCACCACGGCCGGGGACGGGTGGCCGGCCGAGGCCAGGGCGAGCCGGCGGGTGACGGGGTCGTACACGGCGTAGAGACAGGTGGCGCCGAGTTCGGCGACCTCGCCGCCGCTGTCGCCCGTCGCGAGGTGGGAGACCAGGTCGTCGAGGTGGGTGAGCAGCTCGTCCGGCGGCAGGTCCACGTCGGCGAGGGTGCGTACGGCCATGCACAGCCGGCCCATGGTCGCCGAGGAGGCGATGCCGTGCCCCACGACGTCGCCGACGACCAGGGCGACCCGGCAGCCGGACAGCGGGATCACGTCGAACCAGTCGCCGCCGATGCCCGCGAGCGATCCGCTGGGCAGGTAGCGGTGGGCCACGTCGACGGCCGCTTGTCCGGGCAGCCCGCGCGGCAGCAGGCTGTGCTGGAGGGCGAGCGCCGTCGCGCGCTCGCGGGCGAAGCGGCGGGCGTTGTCGATGCACAGGGCCGCCCGGCCGGCCAGTTCCTCGGCGAAGACGACGTCCTCCGCCGCGTAGTCGTCCGGATGCGCGATACGCACGGCCATGGCGACGCCCAGGGTGACCCCGCGGGCCCGCAGCGGCACCGCGATCAGCGAGTGGACGCCCTTGCGGAACGCGCGGCCGGCGGGGCCCCGGACATCGCGCTCCGCGACCAGACGGCCGAAGTCGGGGTCAGAGGCGCAACTGAGGATCCCCCGCCCCTCCCGCAGGGCCCGCACCGGCGGGCAGAACGGCGGGTACAGGTCCGCCTCGCCCAGGTGCACGGCCGCCTCCGGGGTGCCCTCGTTGACGGAACCGTGGGCGACCCGACGCAGCACGATCTCGTCGTCCGGCTCCCGGGGCGGCTCGTCCGCCCACAGGACCCAGTCGAGCAGATCCACACTGGCGAAGTCGGCGAAGTCCGGCACCAGGAGTTCCACCATCTCCTCCGCGGTGCGCACCACGTCCAGGGTGGTGCCGATGGCGGCCGACGCCTGGTTCAGCAGGCCCAGCCGGCGCTGGGCCCAGTACTGGTCGCTGCTGTCGAGCGCCGCGAGGGCGACCGCGGTCACCTCGCCCCCGGCGTCGCGGACCGGCCACATCTCGACGGTCCAGGCGTGCTCGCCGTTCAGCGCGGGCGCGCCGGTGAAGCTCTCGTACCGCACCGGCCGGCCCGTTTCGGCCACCTGGCGCAGATGGTTCGCGAAACCCCGGCTGTGCTCGGCGTCCGCGACGGTGTCCAGCAGATACCGGCCGTACAGGTCCTCCTCCGGCACTCCCAGCACCTGGCAGGCCACGTCGTTGACGCGCAGGTAGCGCTGCCGGACGTCGAAGATCGACATCGACATGGACGCCTGCTGGAAGGCCTGTCCCGCGAGCAGGTGCTGCGCGTCCCCGGCCGGCTCGGCGGTCACCACGTATCCGTCGGGTGTGCCCTGGGTGCCCAGTACGGGACAGGCCGTGAGCCGCAGAACGACGGTGGAGCCGTCGCGGTGGCGCAGGGCGGCGGTGCCGGTCGGCGGGGCCGCCGGGCCGACCTCGAGATCCTCGGCCAGCAGCTCGCGCGCCGGACGGCCCACGACCTGGTCGGCGGCGTGGCCCGTCAGCGATCGGGCACCCTCGCTCCAGGCGGTCACGACACCCCGGGCGTCGACAACCGCCACGGCTGCGACATGCTCCATGCATCCCAGGATGATCCGATTGTCGCAGTGCATCAAGCGCATGGGTCCGGTGGCGCGACGAAACCCCCCGGACGCCCCCGGAACCCGCCGTCGAACCCGCCGTCGAACCCGCCCCGCCCGCGGTCGCCCACCCACCGAGGGCGGCCCGGCGGGCAGGCGGCCGGGCGCTCAGCCCCGGTGGGCGCGGAGTGCGGCGAGGGCCCGGTCGGCGTGGGTGTTCATGCGCAGCTCGCTGCGTACGACCTCCAGCACGGTGCGGTCCTGCGCGATGACGAAGGTGACCCGCTTGGTGGGGGCCAGGGAGAACCCGCGCTTCACGCCGAACAGCTCCCGCACCTTCCCGTCGGGGTCGGAGAGCAGGGGCATGCCGAGCGTGTGCCGGCCGGCGAACTCCTGCTGCCGGTCGACGGAGTCGCCGCTGACGCCGACCGGGCGTCCACCCGCCTCGGCGAACTCGGCGGCGAGGTCGCGGAAGTGGCAGGCCTCGGCCGTGCAGCCGGCGGTCAGGGCGGCGGGGTAGAAGAACAGCACGACGGGCCCGTCGGCGAGCAGCTCGACGAGGCTGCGCGCGGTGCCGGTCTCGTCGAGGAGCGTGAAGTCCTCGACCTGGCTGCCGACCTCGACGGTCGCGCTCATGACCGGCCCTCCGTCCCGCGGGCGACGCTGCGGGCCCACAGCACGAGGGGGATCTGGAGCGGCAGCCGACCGAGGGCGGCGGCCTTCTGCGGGGTGGGGCGGTTGCGCCAGTCCACGGCCATCTTCACGTTGGCCGGGAACACACCGACGAAGAACGCGGCGGTGGCCAGTGCGGCGACCCGTCTGGTCCGCGGTACGGCCAGGCCCGCCGCGAGCGCCAGCTCGGCGACCCCGCTCGCGTACGTCCAGGTCCGCGGCGAGCCGGGCAGCGCCCGGGGCACGGTGGCGTCGAACTGGCGTGGTGCGGCGAAGTGGGCGGTGCCCGCGGTGGCCAGCAGACCGGCGAGCAGCAGGGACGAGCGTTCGGACCGTGGCACGGTTCCTCCTCTGACGACCTGCCGCGCGATATTACTGGACGGTAAGGCAGGTCGGTCACCCCGGGTCGGGCGGCGTCAGGCGCCGGAGGCCGGGGCGTGCTGGTCGGCGTCGTCCTCCGCGGCGTACGCGAGGAAGTCGTCGACCATGCGGTGGAACAGCGTGGCGAGCCGGCTCAGTTCCTGCGGGGACCAGTCGGCGAGCGCCAGCTGCATGCCCCGGGTGCCGGCGTCCCGGATCCGGCCGACGGCCTGTCGGCCCGCGACGGTGAGCTGGATGCGCTGGGCGCGGCCGTCGTCGGGGTCGGGCACCCGGGTGACATAGCCGGACTTCTGAAGCTGCTGCACCGTACGGGTGACGTGCGAGGCCTCCACGCCGAGCCGCTGGGCCAGCTCCCCCGGGCGGAGCGCGTCGGAGTCGGCGATCTGCCGCAGCAGCGCCACGGCGGCCCGGTCCAGCGGCACTCCGGCCAGGGCCATGAGCCGGTCGTGCTGCCGGGCGCGGGTGCTCAGGTACGTGATGCGGGAGAGCGCCCGCTCGATCTCGACGACTTCCGGGGAGGCGGAGGGGGCGGCGGGGAGCGGTGACGTGGACATACGCACCAGGTTACCATATCGTTGCGTAACTCAAGTAAATAGTTCGGGGCGCCGTCGCCGCACACCCAGCATCCCGCATCCCGGCACGTCGGCGTCCCGGGGGACGGCGCCGTTCAGGGGAAACCCGCGGGCCGCACGCGTGACGCGGGCCGGGCCCGTCGGCACCTGACCCGTGGCCCCGCCGCCGATCGCCCCCATGCTCGCCATGCCCGGCACCCTGCCGCCCCCCGCGCAGGACGCGCACCGGGCGTACGAGACCAAGCAGGACGGCCAGCGGGTCGTGGCCCATCCGGCCGGGGACAGCGGCGTGCCGCTGCGGGCGAGGTCCGGCGAGGACATCACCGCCGCCCATCCCGAACCGCGGGCGCCGGGGAGCGCGCCGGGCGGCACACCGGCCGTGCCGGACGGGGAGGTGCCGGCCCTCGACGCGGACGGACGCGCCGACTTCCAGCTCCTGCGGTCCCGGATGGACCTGGCCCACGCACCGGCCGGGGCGGCCCGCCGCGCCGCCGAAGTCCCCGTCCACCTCGTCCACCTCGTCCATCTCGCCCTTCTCGTCCATCTCGTCCATCTCGCCCTTCTCGTCCATCTCGTCCATCTCGTCCATCTCGTCCATCTCGTCCATCTCGTCCATCTCGCCCTGTTCGACGTCGTGCACCTCGGCACCCGCCCCCTGCTGACCGAGCCCTGCCGCCGTCGGCGCTCCCGGCTGGAGGAGCTCGGCCCGCACGGACCGTACTGGTCGACACCGGCCGCCCTCGTCGGCCACGGCGAGCAGGCGCTGCGGGCCACCCGCGAGCACGGCTTGGAGGGCCTGGTCTGCAAACAGCTCGACTCCCTCTACGAACCCGGGGTGCGCTCCCGGGCCTGGACCAAGATCCTCAACCTGCGCACCGAGGACGTGATCGTCGGCGGCTGGGTGCCCGGCCTGGGGCGCCTGTCCGGCCTGCCCGGCGCCGTCCTGGTGGGGCAGCGCGCCGAGGGGCGGCTGCGCTACGTCGGCAGCGTGGGCGCCGGCTGGAGCGAGGCGGAACGGGCCGACCTCGCCGCGCTGCTGCGGGCCGCCGCGACGGACCGGTGCCCGTTCGAGACCGTGCCGCCGGTCGCGGACGCGCTCCGGGCGCCGCCCCGGCCGGTCGGCGAGGTCCGCTTCAGCACCCGTACCCGGGCCGGGACGCTGCGCCGGCCGTCCTGGCAGCGGCTGCGCCCCGATCCGGCGCCCGAGGAGTCGGCCGCCGACCTGCGGGACCTGCCGGACGACACCGCCTGACGATCCGTCACCGTCCAGTATTGGGCTGCGGCTCATCGCCTGTACACACATGGCCCCTTGGCCCGGAGGTCAAAACCCGGGAAGCTGAACTCCCCATTCCCCCACAGCCGTTGGGCTGCGCCCGGACCCCGAGGAGGACGCAGTGTCGTCACCGAAGTTCAAGGCACACCGCAGGAGATGGCTCACCGGCCTGGCCGGGGCCGCCGCTCTCGTCATCGCCTTCCCCGCCGCCGCCTTCGCCGCCCCGCCGCAGGCGCTGCCCTCCAACGCCGAGGCCGCGGAACTGACCTACCAGCCCGCGTTCGACTACGACACGGACGGCTGCTACCCCACGCCGGCCATCGGCCCCGACGGCACGGTCAACGGCGGTCTCAAGCCGAGCGGAGCCCTCAACGGCCAGTGCCGGGACGCCTCGGACCTGGACAACACCAACAGTTACTCGCGCTACAAGTGCAACAACGGCTGGTGCGCGTACCTGTACGGCCTGTACTTCGAGAAGGACCAGGCGGTGGCCGGCAGCGGTCTCGGCGGCCACCGCAACGACTGGGAGCACGTCGTGGTGTGGGTGCAGAACGGCCAGGTGCAGTACGTCTCGACGTCCAACCACGGCTCGTTCACCGTGCACGCGGCCTCCACCGTCCGCTTCGAGGGCACGCACGCGAAGGTCGTCTACCACAAGGACGGCATCAGCACGCACTGCTTCCGGCTGGCCAACACCAACGACGAGCCGCCGGAGAACCACAAGGGCACCTGGCAGTACCCGCCGCTGGTCGGCTGGAACGGCTACCCGGCCGGTCTGCGCGACAAGTTGAGCGCCTACGACTTCGGCAGCGCCAACTTCGGCCTGAAGGACAGCAACTTCGCCTCCCACCTCTCCTCCGCGAAGCCGTCCGGGATCACGTTCGACCCCAACGCCTGACCGCGCCGGCCCGCACCGCCCCGCCCGTCCTCCGGGCCCCGGAACCCGTACGGCTCCGGGGCCCGTGGGGGATGATGTGCGGATGGACGATCTTCACGACGCGGCGGCCGACGCCCCCCTGGTCCGGCACGCCACCCGCGCCGATCTGCCGCGGGTCGCCGAACTCGCCGCCCAGCACGCGGAGTACGAGCGGGCCGAGCCGCCGGTGGACGATCTCGCCGACCGCCTGGCCGGTCTCCTCTTCGACTTCGACGGTCCCGCGCCCCGGCTGGTCTGTCTGCTGGCCGAACTGCCCGGCGGCGAGGTGGCCGGATACGCCACGTGCGCTCCCGTGCTGTCCACCTGGGACGGCCGCGAGTACCTCCACATGGACTGCCTGTTCCTGGCCCCCGCCCACCGCGGACTGGGCCTGGGCGCCCTGTTGATGGACGCGGTGGTGGCCGAGGCGGCCGGCCGGGGCATGACCGAGGTGCAGTGGCAGACGCCCGCGTGGAACGAGGGGGCGGTCCGGTTCTACGACCGTCTCGGGGGGCGCGCGATGGAGAAGGTGCGCTACAGCCTGCCGGTGTCCTGTTGAACGCGGTTTGTGTCTGAGGGGCCCTCGCGAGGGTCTATCGTGTCCGCATGTCCGTTCCCGAATTGATCCGGATCGTCTCCCGCGACTCGCCCATGGCGCTCGCCCAGGTGGAACGGGTGCGTGCCGAGTTGGCGGTTCTCCACCCCGGTGTTCGCACCGAGGTCGTCCCGGTGAAGACGACCGGTGACAAGTGGATGGGCGACCTGTCGCAGGTCGAGGGCAAGGGAGCGTTCACCAAGGAGGTCGACGCCGCGCTGCTCGCCGGCGAGGCCGATCTCGCGGTGCACTGCGTCAAGGACGTCCCGGCGGACCGGCCGCTCCCGGTGGGGACGGTGTTCGCCGCGTTCCTGAAGCGGGACGACATCCGTGACGCCCTCGTCCACCCCGGCGGGCTGACGCTCGACGAACTGCCCGCGGGGACCCGGATCGGCACCTCCTCGGTGCGCCGGGTCGCCCAGCTGGCGGCCACCCACCCGGAGCTGGAGTGCGTGCCGTTCCGCGGCAACGCCAACCGGCGGCTGGAGAAGCTGGCGGCCGGCGAGGCCGACGCGCTGCTCCTTGCGGTGTCCGGGCTGGAGCGGATCGGCCGCGCTGACGTGATCAGCGAGGTGCTGTCGCCGGAGACGATGATGCCGCCGATCGGGGCGGGCATCCTCGCCCTTCAGTGCCGGGAGGGCGACAGCGGGCTCATCGACGCCGTCAGCGACCTCGGCGACCCGGCCACCCATCGGGAGGCCACCGCGGAGCGCATGTTCCTGCATGTGCTCCAGGGCCACTGCAACAGCCCGATCGCCGGGTTCGCGCGGGTGGACCGCAGTGGTGAACTCTCCCTGCGCGCTTGTGTGTTCACCGCGGACGGCAAGACCCGGCTGAACGCCCACGAGTGGGCGGGGCGGCTCGATCCGGCCACTTTGGGCACCTCGGTCGCCGTGGCCCTGCTGCGCCAGGGCGCCCGCGAGATCATCGACGGCATCCCGCACTGAGGGCGACTGCCCGGCCGGACGAAGCCCGGCCGGGTCAGGCGGTGCCCTCCTCGGCCTGGTCCCGCAGGAAGTTGCTCACCTGGCCGGCCAGTCCCTCCCGCCCCCCGGCCGCGGCCGGGGCGACGGACCCCTCGCGCAGGCCGAGGCCGCCGGTCCACAGCCGCCGGTCGGTCCACTCCTCGTCGACCCGGAGCTGGATCTGCACGTCGATCAGGCTCAGGGCGGCCTCGGGACCCGCGGCGAACAGCACGGCGGTGGCCCGGCGCAGCGGGTAGACGTCGAAGCCCTCGATGAACTGGGTGTTGCGCCAGTCGATGAACGCGCTCTCGCCCTCGGGACCGAGGCGTACGTCGATCTGGCCGTCCTCCAGGTGGATGCCGAGGTGCCGCTCACCCCGGTTCTCGACGGTGACGCGCAGGCGGAAGTACGTCATCCCCTCGGCGGCGTCGTCACGGCCGCGCGGCGGCTCGGCCGCCTCCAGCCCATGGACGCGGACACGCAGACCGGCATGCTCGTCGTACTCCCGCCAGTCACCGACCACGTTCGGCTCGTACACAGTCCTACCTCTCGCCCTCTGAGGCTGCTTCCTATCCGTGCGCTCAGCGCACTGTCAAATGCACGTAATAAGCCGTGGCCAGCCGATTCGACCTATTTGATCGTTGATCAAGCCGTGCGCAGGAGGAATCCGGATCCGGGCCGCGCGGGGGCCCGTGCGGGGCGTGCCGCACATCACTTCTCCCGGGTGAGTTCAGCGGGCCAGTCGGCCCAGCAGCGAGGAGGCGGCGGCGACGCCCGCCGCGGCGGCCACGAAAAGGACCCCGAAGTCGGCCGCGAGGTGCGCGTGCGTGCCGAGGAGAAGCCCGCGCAGCGCGTCGACCTGGTAGCTCAGCGGGTTGGCCAGGCTGACGGCCTGGAGCCAGCCGGGCATGACGGAGACCGGGTAGAGGGCGTTGGATCCGAAGAACAGCGGCATCGTGATCGCCTGGCCGAAGCCCATGAGCCGGTCACGGCTGAGCACGATGCCCGCGATGGTCATCGACAGACAGGAGAAGAAGGCCGATCCCAGGATCACGGCCGCGGCGACCCCCAGCAGTTTCAGCGGGTTCCAGGTCAGGGCCACGCCGAGGACGGCGGCGATGACGACGACCACGACCGCCTGGATCAGCGACTTCACCCCCGCCGCGAACGCCTTGCCGGTGATCAGCGCCGCCCGTGGGGTGGGCGTGACCAGCAGTTTGTTGAGGATGCCGGCGTCCCGCTCCCAGATGATCTGGATGCCGTAGAAGATGGCGATGAACATCGCGGACTGGGCGATGATGCCGGGGGCGAGGTAGTCGATGTAGGGGATGCCACCGGTGGGGATCGCCTTGATCCGGGTGAAGGTCTGGCCGAAGATCAGCAGCCACAGCGCGGGCTGGACGGCGCGGGTGTACAGCTCCGTACGGTCGTGGCGCAGTTTCTGGAGTTCGACGGCGCACATCGCGCCGACCCTGGCGGGCAGCAGCCGCCAGCCCGCCCGGGGCCGGGGCGGCCGCAGCAGCAGGCCGATGTCCTTGCCGGGGAGATGGTCAGCCGACACGGTGTGCGGTGCGGCGGGTGCTTCGGACATCGCGGAAGTCTCCTGACTTGTCGTCGAGACCGCTGCCGGCGACGTCACGGAAGACGTCCTCCAGCGTCGGCAGCGCGCCGGAGGCCGCCGTGCCCTCGGCGCGCCGGCGTTC
Organism: Streptomyces sp. NPDC001443; assembly: GCF_053597355.1. Classification (NCBI taxonomy): domain Bacteria; kingdom Bacillati; phylum Actinomycetota; class Actinomycetes; order Kitasatosporales; family Streptomycetaceae; genus Streptomyces; species Streptomyces sp. NPDC001443. The sequence goes on along the minus strand of NZ_JBSFIA010000035.1, from coordinate 7,501 downwards.
GCCGAGCCCGCGCCTGAGTTCGGCCGGGGTGCCGAGGGCGCGGATGCGGCCGCGGTGCATCAGGCCGACGCGGTCGCAGTACTGGTCGGCCTCGTCCATGTAGTGCGTGGTCACCAGGACGGTCATACCGGTGGCCGCGCGTACGGCGTTGATGTGGTCCCAGACGCCGGTACGGGCGATGGGGTCGAGGCCGATCGTCGGCTCGTCCAGGATCAGCAGACGGGGGGCGCTGACCAGCGCCTGGGCGAGTTCGAGGCGGCGGACCATGCCGCCGGAGTAGGTGCTCGCCAGGCGGTCGGCGGCGTCCTCGAGGTCCACCGCGGCCAGGGCCTGACCGACCCGTTCGGCGCGCTCGCGCCGTGGCACGTCGAACACCCGGGCGAACAGGGCGACGTTCTCGCGGCCGGTGAGGCCCGCGTCGGCGGACAGTTGCTGCGGTACGTAGCCGAGCATGCGCCGTACGGCCATCTGCTCCCCGGCCGCGTCGTGGCCGAAGACGCTGACCGCGCCGGCCGGGACCGGCAGCAGCGTGGTGATGCAGCGGATCGCGGTGGTCTTCCCGGCGCCGTTCGGGCCGAGCAGTCCGAAGATCTCGCCCTCGGCGACCGACAGGTCCAGCCCGTCGACGGCGTTCGTGGCACCGAAGGAGTAGGCGAGCTGTGCGCAGTGGACGGCCTCGGCCGGTCCGGCGACGTTCGGATCGGCGGCGTTCGGACCGGCGGCGTTCGGATCGGCGGCGTTCGGGGTCATGACTCCTCGGCTTCCTCGCGCAAGGTGGCGGCCAGCCGGCGCAGGGCCGGGACGGCGGCGCCGAGCGCTTCCCGGTCCGCCTCGTCGAGCCGGGCCACATGGCGGCGCAGCAGGTCGGCACGGCGTTCCTGCCAGGCGCGCAGCCGGGCCTCGGCGGCCTCGGTCAGCAGCAGTCGGGCGGCCCGCCGGTCGGCGGGGTCGGTCTCGCGGACCAGAAAGCCGTCCCGGACCAGCTTGTTGACCAGGGTCGAGACGGAATTGCCCGCGAGGAAGAGCTCCCTGGCCGCGTCGCCGACGCCGATGCCGGGCCGCGCCTCGACCAGGCGCAGCAGCTCCACCTCGGCGCCGCGCAGCCGCGGTGCGCCCAGTCCGGCACGCAGCCGGCGTCTGATCAGCCGGTGCACCCCGACCAGCGCGTGGGCCAGTTCGTCGGGGAAGGTCTCCCGCTGCTCCATGCCACCGAGATTAGCTCTGCATCAGAGGTATTGGCACCAAGGGAGGGTCAAGAGCGGCGACCACCGGAAACTTCACTCCCCGAATTCCCTTGAATTCACAAAGTGTCCTTTTCCGCAGATATGCTGATAATTGTTTCGAAAGCGTCCGGGTGGGGAATTCGAATTCTGTGCTTCGGACAGGAGGCACGCCCGCGGGGTCATACCCGTCGGCCCCGGCCTCCTTGCCCAAGGGCCCGAGCGTGCGTCTCCCGCGGGGTCTGTCCATCCGGCACCCGCTGAGGGAAGGCGCGCAGATGCGTACCGCCATCAGAACGAAACAACATCCGCACGACGACGCCCCTGACACCGCCGAGTCCTTCGAACGATTCGCGCGACTGCCCGCGGGCCCCGAGCGCACGGAACTCCGGGACGAGCTGGTCCGGCTCTGGCTGCCCATGGCCGAGCGGATCGCCGTCCGCTTCCGTGGCCGCGGCGAGACCCTGGAGGACCTGTACCAGGTGGCGGCTCTCGGACTCGTCAAGGCGGTCGACCACTACGACCCGGCCCGCGGCCGGGTCTTCGAGGCGTACGCGGTACCGACCATCACCGGTGAGATCAAGCGCCACTTCCGCGACCACATGTGGACGCTGCACGTCCCGCGCCGCGTCCAGGACCTGCGCAACCAGGTGCGCAAGGCCACCAAGGAGCTGGCGCCCTCGCTGTCCGGGCGCCATGCAACCGTGGCCGAGATCGCCGAGCACACGGGGCTCGGCGAGGACGAGGTGCGCACCGGGCTGGAGGCACTGGACTGCTTCACGGCGCTGTCGCTGGAGGCCGAGATGCCCGGCACCGAGGGGTACGCCCTGGCGGACGCGATCGGCGGTCCGGATCCGGCCTATGACACGGTCGTCGACCGTGTGTCCGTGACGCCGTGCCTCCAGGCGCTGCCCGAGCGCGAGCGCACCATCCTGTATCTGCGCTTCTTCGGCGGCATGACCCAGAACACCATCGCGGAGCAGCTGGGCATCTCGCAGATGCACGTCTCACGGCTGCTCAGCGGCTGCTTCGCCCGGCTGCGCGCGGAGATCGAGGAGGGCAACCGCGCGGAGCTCGAGAAAGGCGGCTGAGACCCGTCACCCGGTCGGGGGTGCGCCCGGGATCTGTGCGGGACCGTACCGGTCCAGGGCGTCGTCCAGCTCCGCGCGGATCTCCACGGGCATGTCGCCGCTGCGTCCCCAGAGCAGGATCGCCTCCGCCACATGGCGCAGCTTGACGTTCGTGTGCTGGGAGACCTCCTTGAGCACCAGCCAGCCCTGGTCCGGTGTCACCCGCCCCAGCGCGACGACCATGCCGATCGCCTGGTCCACCACGGCGTGCGAGACCACCGCCTCCTTGAGCTGGTCGATCTCCTCCTGGAGCCGGAAGATACGGTCCGTCTCGTCCCCGGACTCATCCCTTACGCCTGCCACGCTTCCATCGTGGCACGCGTGCGACCCCGCGCCACCGGGGGTACTCGGCAGGCGCGGGGAGCGGTTCCCACCGGACACTGGAACGGGACCGGTGCTCCTCCGGGAGGGAGGGAACCGGTGGACCCCCGGGCGACGAGATCGGAACGCGAGCACCATGAATCACAAGACGAGCCCCTCGACCTCCACCGAGTACCCCGTCTCGACCCACTCGGTCTTCGGAGCACCTTGCTGGGTGAGCCTGACCAGCCGCGACCTGAAAGCCGCGGAGGAGTTCTACACCGCCGTGCTGGGCTGGCAGTGGCGCACGGCGAAACTCGGTGACCAGTTCCGCATCGCGATGGTGGGCGAGGCTCCGGTCGCCGGGATCGCCGCGGTCGCCGCCATGTGGCAGATGGCGGTGGCCTGGACGCCGTACTTCGCCGTGCGCAGCGCGGACGAGGCGGTGTCCCGGGTCCGCGAGCGCGGCGGCACCGCCGCGGTGGGACCCATCTCCCTCGCGCCGGGACGCGCGGCCCTGCTGGCCGACCGGGACGGCGCCACCTTCGGCATCTGGGAGGGAGCGCTCTTCTCGGACTGGGAGACCTGGCGGGAGGTGTCCCCCGCCTTCATCCGGCTGCACACCCGGGACGCGTTCGACGCCGCCATCTTCTACGGCGAGGTCCTCGAATGGGCGTCCGACTGCCCCGGTTGCTGCGAGGTCCACTACGAGGGCGGCGAGGTCGTGCTGCGCAGCCGGGGCGACGTCGTGGCCCGGATCGTCTCCGGGGCGCTGGAGGCGGCCCCCGACCCCACCATCCGGCCGCACTGGCAGGTGCACTTCGCGGTCGACGACCCGGCGGCCTGCGCGCTCGACGCGGAGCGGCACGGCGGCAGCATCCTGCACCGGAGCCCCGACATGGTGGTGCTGCGCGACCCCGACGGCGCCCAGTTCACGGTGACCTCGCACCACGCGCGCTGAGAGCTCCGGACTCCGGGGCCCCGCCTCACCCGCTGCGGCGGGCGGGGCGGGTGAGCAGCACCAGGCTGCGTGGTCCGACGGTCAGGAGGGTGTCCGCCTTGTGTTCCGTCTCGTCCGGGGCACCGTCCTGTTCCATGGTGTCGATCAGCGTCGTCCAGCGTTCGCCGTAGGCGGTGCCCGGCAGCCGGAAGTCGACCGGCTCCCAGTAGCTGTTGAGCAGCAGCAGGAACGAGTCGTCGACGACGGGCCGGCCCCGCGGGTCGGGCTCGGCGATGGCGTCGCCGTTGAGGAAGACCCCGACCGAGTGCGCGTCCGCGCGCCGCCAGTCCCGGTCGGTCATCTCGCTCGCGTCGGGCAGCAGCCACACCAGGTCGGGCAGCGGCTGGCCGGCGTGGGTGAGCGTCTCGCCGTGGAAGAAGCGACGGCGGCGCAGGACGGGGTGGGCGGAACGCAGCGCGATCGCGTGCCGGGTGAAGTCCAGCAGCCGGCGCTGCTCCCGCCCCGTCCGCCAGTCGACCCAGGAGACCTCGTTGTCCTGGCAGTAGGCGTTGTTGTTGCCGCGCTGGGTGCGCCCGAGCTCGTCGCCGTGGCAGAGCATCGGGATGCCCTGCGACAGCAGCAGGGTGGCCAGGAAGTTGCGCTGCTGACGGGATCTCAGCCGCAGCACGCCCGGGTCGCGGGTCGGGCCCTCGGCGCCGCAGTTCCAGGACCGGTTGTCGCTCTCGCCGTCCCGGTTGCCCTCGCCGTTGGCCTCGTTGTGCTTGTCGTTGTACGAGACGAGGTCACGCAGCGTGAACCCGTCGTGCGCGGTCACGAAGTTGACGCTGGCGCGGGGCCGGCGCCGGCTGTGCGCGTAGATGTCCGAGGAACCGGTCAGCCGGGAGGCGAACTCGCCGAGGGTGTGCTCCTCCGCGCGCCAGAAGTCCCGTACGGCGTCCCGGTACTTGCCGTTCCACTCCGACCACAGCTGGGGGAAGTTGCCCACCTGGTAGCCGCCCTCGCCGACGTCCCACGGCTCGGCGATGAGCTTGACCCGGCTGATCACCGGGTCCTGCTGGATGAGGTCGAAGAACGCCGACAGCCGGTCCACCTCGTGGAACTGCCTTGCCAGCGTCGCCGCCAGATCGAAGCGGAACCCGTCGACGTGCATCTCGGTCACCCAGTACCGCAGCGAGTCCATGATCAGCTGGAGGACGTAGGGGTGCCGCATGAGCAGGCTGTTGCCGGTGCCGGTGGTGTCGTAGTAGTGCGACCAGTCTCCGTCGACCAGCCGGTAGTACGAGGCGTTGTCTATGCCCCGGAAAGAAAGGGTGGGCCCCTTCTCGTTGCCCTCGGCGGTGTGGTTGTAGACCACGTCGAGGATCACTTCGAGCCCGGCCGCGTGCAGCGCCTTCACCATCGCCTTGAACTCGGCGACCTGTTGCCCGCGGGTGCCGTGGGCGGCGTAGGCGTTGTGCGGGGCGAAGAAGCCGATCGTGTTGTAGCCCCAGTAGTTGGACAGTCCGCGGCCCTGGAGCACGCCGTCCTGCACGAACTGGTGCACGGGCATCAGTTCGACCGCGGTGACGCCCAGCGAGGTGAGGTGGTCCAGGACCGCGGGGTGGGCGAGTCCGGCGTAGGTGCCGCGCAGTTCGGCCGGTACGTCGGGGTGGGTGCGGGTCAGCCCCCGGACGTGGGCCTCGTAGATCACGGTGTCGGCGTACGACCGGCGGGGCGGGCGGTCGTCGCCCCAGTCGAAGCCGGAGTCGATCACCACGCCGAGCATGGTGTGCCCGGCACTGTCGGCCGGGTCCGGTCCGTCGGGCGCGCGCTCGTAGAGCGAGGCGTGGCCGTCGATCTGGCCGTCCACGGCCCTGGCGTACGGATCGAGCAGCAGCTTCGCGGGATTGCAGCGGTGCCCGGAGCCGGGGTGCCACGGCCCGTGCACCCGGTAGCCGTAGCGCTGCCCCGGGCCGACACCGGCGAGATAGCCGTGCCAGACGAAGCCGTCGACCTCGGTCAGCGGGACCTGCCGGTGCCTGCCGCGGTCGTCCACGAGGACCAGGTCGACGCGCTCGGCGACCTCGCTGAAGAGTGCGAAGTTGGTGCCCCTCCCGTCGAATTCGGCACCCAACGGATAGGGGTGCCCGCTCCAGGCGGACACCCCTGCCGTGGACTTGCGGGGTGACTTCGCGGTCACCGGGCGGCCGCCAGGACGCCGTCCGTGGGGTCGGCCAGCGCCGCGACCCGCAGCGCCCGGGGCACCTGAAGCACCTCCCGCAGGCTCGGTTCGGGCACGGTGGGCACCAGCGGGACGCGTTCGCCGGCCCGGGCGCGCTGCGAGAACCAGATGACCTTGGCGCCGGTGCCGGTCGCACAGCAGCCCCAGCCGTCGCTCATCGCGGCGATGCGCCCCAGGCAGTCGCGCAGGTCCGGGTCCGGGCGCAGATCGCAGTCGTTCTCGCCGATGGCGGTGATGAGGTGCTGGCGGTTCCACCACATCTCGACCGTCGCGCTCTTGTCCGTGGCGTGTTCGTCGATGGCCTTCAGCAGGAGCTCGGTGCCGTGGCAGACCGGCTCGACCAGCGTCTCGAGGTCCCAGAGCCGGAGATGGGCGGCCAGGATGCGCCTGACCTGGTCCACGCGTTCCGGATCGACTTCCACGTCGAGGTGGTAGTAACAGGGCACTGCGCTCTTCATCGTCGTTGGCTCCTCACCGGCAAGGTTCTCGGTGGACCTCGACCCCGTAGGCCGAGGTCCACGAACACGAAGCGTGAACGGTAGTCGCTCCTGAGTCACATCCACAGTGCGGCTGCTACGCCATTCGTGCAACACGAGCGCACCACAACCAAGATCCAACAGGACGCTGGGTCATCGCGCGTGCACCATAAGTGAAAGCCTTGAGAGCCGCGCCCTGTCGGCGCCTCTGCGTGCCCGATCTCCCGGGCGACGCACCTCTCGAAATCCCGGAAGGTGAACAGCGCCATGCTGCTACCCGCGAAAGCCGAAGTCGCCCGTCACCTGAGGCGTTACCGGTCATGGGAGCGCGCGATGCTCGCCGCACCGGGTGACCGCTCGGTACGGGCCACCTTCGAGGATTCCGGATACACCCTGTGCGTGCTGATGGGCAAGCGCTGCGCCCGCGAGGCGGCCGAGGCCGCCGAACGCTATCTGGGCAGCGCCGCCGGACCGTATCTGAGGGAGCGGAGCGGGCGTGGCCGGCCGAAGACCCCCGCGCACAGCGGAGCCCTCGCGCTCCGGCATTCCCCGGCGGAGCACTAGCCCTCCCCGGTGCAGCTTGGACAGTCCGAACAGCCGGGCCGCGGACGGCCCGTCGACCAGCACGGCGGAGGTCAACACATGAAGTCCACCAGGGCCATCGGCAGGATCCCGGTACGGGGGGTCCGCCCTCGGGTGGAGTGCGGCAGACGCCCGGCCAAGGCGGTCGTGGGAGAGGCGTTCCAGGTCACCGCCACCGTGTTCCGCGAGGGCCACGACGCCGTCGCCGCCAACGTCGTCCTGCGGGACCCCGCAGGACGCCGCGGCCCCTGGACCCCGATGCGTGAACTCGCGCCGGGCAGCGACCTGTGGGGCGCCGAGGTGCGCCCGGACGCGACAGGGCGCTGGACCTACACGGTCGAGGCGTGGTCCGATCCCGTGACCACCTGGCGCCGGCACGCCGAGATCAAGATCCCGGCCGGTCTCGACACGGGTCTGGTCCTGGAGGAGGGCGGCAAGCTCTACGAGCGGGCGGCGGCCCGGGTGCCGAAGGGGCCCGGTCGCACCCTGGTCCGGGAGGCGTCGAGGAGACTGCTCGACGAGTCCCTGCCGGTGGCGGCGCGGCTGGCGGCGGCGCTGACGCCGGAGGTGGACGAGGTGCTGGCCCGTCATCCGCTGCGTGAACTGCTCAC
>NZ_JBSFIA010000034.1:12950-124689 GCF_053597355.1 Streptomyces sp. NPDC001443 | reverse complement strand
ACCTAGCTCTCCTCCCGGGTGTTGTTCCTCTGTTAGTACCCGACGGCCCGCCGAGGTCCTCCTCGGCGGGCCGTTCGCTCGTCCGGTGCGCTCAGGCGTCGACCTTCTCCATGACGTCGTCGCTGACGTCGAAGTTGGCGAAGACGTTCTGCACGTCGTCGCTGTCCTCGAGCGCGTCGATCAGCTTGAAGATCTTCCTGGCGCCGTCCTCGTCGAGCTCGACCTGCATGGTCGGGACGAAGTTGGCCTCGGCGGAGTCGTAGTCGATGCCGGCGTCCTGGAGAGCGGTGCGGACCGCCACCATGTCGGTCGCCTCGCTGAGGACCTCGTAGGACTCACCGAGGTCGTTGACCTCCTCCGCGCCCGCGTCCAGGACGGCACCCAGGACGTCGTCCTCGGTCAGCTCGCCCTTGGGCACGATCACGACGCCCTTGCGGTTGAAGAGGTACGACACCGAGCCCGGGTCGGCCATGCTGCCGCCGTTGCGGGTCATGGCGACCCGGACGTCCGACGCGGCACGGTTGCGGTTGTCGGTCAGGCACTCGATGAGCACGGCGACACCGTTGGGACCGTAGCCCTCGTACATGATCGTCTCGTAGTCGGCGCCGCCGGCCTCGAGGCCGCCGCCGCGCTTGACCGCGGAGTCGATGTTCTTGTTGGGGACCGACTGCTTCTTCGCCTTCTGGATGGCGTCGTAGAGCGTCGGGTTGCCCTCGATGTCGACGCCGCCCATCCGGGCCGCGACCTCGATGTTCTTGATCAGCTTCGCGAAGAGCTTGCCGCGCTTGGCGTCGATCACGGCCTTCTTGTGCTTCGTCGTAGCCCATTTAGAGTGGCCGGACATCTGCCTGTCTCCTTCGCGTAACCCATCCTGTACGAACGCCCCCGGGTGTCACCGCCCGGAAGTACCCCGGAGATCCTACAAGGACTCCGCTGTGCGGTTCGCGCGCACCATGTCGACGAACAGGGAGTGAACACGGTGGTCCCCGGTCAGTTCCGGGTGGAACGACGTGGCCAGCGCGTTGCCCTGGCGTACGGCGACGACATGGCCCGCGTGCTCGGCGAGCACCTCGGCCCCGGCCCCGACGGACTCGACCCACGGGGCGCGGATGAAGACACCCTCTACAGGATCGCCCTCGACGCCCTTGACGTCGACCGCCGCCTCGAAGGACTCGTTCTGTCGTCCGAAGGCGTTGCGGCGCACGATCATGTCGATGCCGCCGATCGTCTCCTGGCCCGAGCGCGGGTCGAGGATCTTGTCGGCGAGCATGATCATGCCCGCGCAGGTGCCGTAGACCGGCATTCCGGCCGCCACACGCGCGCGGAGCGGTTCCATCACGCCGAAGAGGACGGCCAGCTTGGAGATGGTGGTGGACTCGCCACCGGGCAGGACCAGACCGTCCAGCTCGGCCAGTTCCTCGGGGCGCCGCACCGGCCTGGCCACGGCGTCTGCCGCGGCCAGGGCGATGAGGTGCTCCCGTACGTCGCCCTGAAGGGCCAGGACGCCGATCACAGGTGCGTCGTTCATGTGGGTTACCAGCCGCGGTTGGCGTAGCGCTCGGTCTCGGGGAGGGTGTCGCAGTTGATGCCGACCATGGCCTCGCCCAGGTTGCGGGACGCGTCCGCGATGATCTTCGGGTCGTCGTAGAAGGTGGTGGCCTTCACGATGGCGGCGGCACGCTTGGCCGGGTCGCCCGACTTGAAGATGCCGGAGCCGACGAAGACGCCCTCGGCGCCGAGCTGGCGCATGAGCGCGGCGTCGGCGGGGGTGGCGACACCACCGGCGGAGAACAGCACGACCGGGAGCTTGCCGAGCTCGGCGACCTCCTTGACGAGCTCGTACGGGGCGCGCAGGTCCTTGGCGGCGGCGTACAGCTCGTTGTTGTCGAAGCCGCGCAGCCGGGCGATCTCGTTCTTGATCTGGCGCAGGTGGCGGACCGCCTCGACGACGTTGCCGGTGCCGGCCTCGCCCTTCGAGCGGATCATCGCGGCGCCCTCGGCGATCCGGCGCAGGGCCTCGCCCAGGTTGGTGGCGCCGCAGACGAAGGGGGTGGTGAACGCCCACTTGTCGGAGTGGTTGACCTCGTCGGCCGGGGTGAGGACCTCGGACTCGTCGATGTAGTCGACACCGAGCGACTGGAGGACCTGGGCCTCGACGAAGTGGCCGATCCGCGACTTGGCCATGACCGGGATGGAGACGGCCTCGATGATCTCCTCGATCATGTTCGGGTCCGACATCCGGGCCACGCCGCCGTCCTTGCGGATGTCGGCGGGAACCCGCTCCAGCGCCATGACGGCGACGGCGCCCGCGTCCTCGGCGATCTTGGCCTGCTCGGCGTTGACGACGTCCATGATCACACCGCCCTTGAGCTGCTCGGCCATGCCGCGCTTCACGCGGGCGGTACCGGTCTCGGGGGTCTGGGCGGTGGGGGGAATCGTGCTGGACACGGGTTGACCTCGCTCGGGGAAGAGAATTTCTACAGCACGGAGGAAACGGGATCGGACCAGGCCACAGCAAGGGCCAATGGGTAGGCGGTGGATCCTTTTGGCCCCTGACCTGCTCCTCCTGGCTCAGACGGCGCGGTCCGCCAGGGCGACGGGGGGCTCGTCGTCCATCTCGAAGGCCATGGGGAAGGGCGCATGCCCGGCCAGTCTGAACCAGCGCACCTTGCGGTGCTCGCGCAGGCGGCGGGCCGCTCCCACGGCGTCGTTGTGGAAGCGCCGGGCCATCGGGACCCTCCGTACGGCCTCGGTCAGTTCGTGGCTCGCGGCCTCTCCCCCGGGCGCCTCGCGCACGGCCTCCATCTGCTGCGGCTCCGCGAACACGGCGCGCAGCGCCTGGCTGAGCTCGCTCTCGGCGACCTCCCGCTGCTCCTCCTCCGCCTGCCGGGCGGCGTGCGCCGCCTCGTACAGCACGATGGAGGCGGCCGGGTCGAGCACACCGGCCGTCGCCAGCTCCTGCGCCACGGAGGCCCGGCGCAGCAGTTGCGCGTCGAGCGCGGCACGGGCCGCGTCGATCCGGGTGTGCAGCCGGTCCAGCCGGCCCGCGGTCCAGCTGAGATAGAGGCCGAACGCGACCAGGGCGACGAGGATCCAGATGAGGGTTGAGGTCACGGGCGGCAAGGCTACCGGGGCGCTCCGCCCCGCCGGGGCGGAGCGCCCCGGGGCCTGCGTCGACGGGACCGGCCGGGGGCTGCCGCCCCAGATGCCCGCTCGGGCCCGGACGGTCTCGTCCCCGGCCGCCGGACAGCCGGACGGTCTTGCCTACGGACCCTTGCTCAGCCCGGACGGTCCCGTCCCCGGACCCCCGTTCCGGCTCGGACAATCCCGCCTCCGGGACACCGGACCGGCCCGGGCAGTCCCGCCCACGGACCCTTGCTCGGCCCGGACGGTCCCGTCCCCGGACCCCCGTTCCGGCTCGGACAATCCCGTCCCCGGGACACCGGTCGGTCTCGTCCAGTCGCCGGACGCCGGACGGGCCGGACAGTCCGGTCCCCGGACGCCGGGCGGTCTCGCGCGCGGACGCGGGCGGGCCGGACGGTCTCGCGCGCGGACGCGGGCGGGCCGGACGGTCTCGCCCCCGGACGCCGGGCGGGACAGACAGGTCTCGCGCGCGGAGGCGGACGGGACGGATCGCCGGGCCGGGTCACGGCGGTCACGGACGCCCGCCCGTCGGCTGGTTCCGCCGAGGCCGGTCGCGGCCCCGGGTCAGTCGCGGGCCAGGCCCAGCCGGGCGCGCAGGCCCGGGCCGCGTTCGTCCGTCGCCGCCACCGCGGCGGCGCCCGCCGTGACCGTCTCGTACACGGACAGGATGTCCGCGCCGACCGTCGACCAGTCGAAGCGCCGTACATGGGCGCTGCCGCGTTCGCGCAGCTCGGCGCGGCGAGCCGGGTCGGCCAGCAGCCGCACCGCCGCCTCGGCCAGCGCGTCGGCGTCCTCGTTGGCGAACAGCTCGCCCGCCTCGCCCCGGTCCAGGACCTGGGCGAAGGCGTCGAGGTCGGAGGCGAGCACCGGGGCGCCCGCCGACAGCGCCTCGACGAGGATGATGCCGAAGCTCTCGCCGCCGGTGTTGGGGGCGATGTACAGGTCGAGGCTGCGCAGGAAGCGCGCCTTGTCCTCGTCGCTGACCATGCCGAGGAACTCCACCCGGGAGCGCAGTTCCTCGGGCAGCGACTCCACCGCCGCCTCCTCGTCGCCGCGTCCCGCGATCAGGAGCCTGGTCTGTGGGCGGGCGGCGAGGATCTTCGGCAGGGCCCGCATCAGGACCGGCAGGCCCTTGCGGGGTTCGTCGATGCGGCCGATGAAGCCGATGGTGTCGCCCTGCCACTCGGGCCTGGGCTCGGCGTCGGCGAAGAAGTCGACGTCGACGCCGTTGGGGATCACCACCGCGTCCCCGCCGAGGTGCTCTACGAGGGTGCGGCGGGCGTACTCGCTCACGGCGATCCGTGCGCTGATCTTCTCCAGGGCGGCCTGGAGGATCGAGTACGCGGCGATCATGGCCCGGGAGCGCGGGTTGGACGTGTGGAACGTGGCCACGATCGGTCCCTGCGCGGCCCAGCAGGCCAGCAGGCCCAGCGACGGCGAGGTCGGCTCATGGATGTGGATCACGTCGAACCGGCCGTCGTGCAGCCAGCGGCGCACCCGCGCGGCGCTCAGGAAGCCGAAGTTCAGCCGGGCCACCGAGCCGTTGTAGGGCACCGGAACCGCTCGTCCGGCCGAGACGACGTACGGCGGCAGGGGCGTGTCGTCGTCGGCGGGCGCGAGGACCGACACCTCGTGGCCGAGCCGGATGAAGTACGCGGCGAGGTCGCGGATGTGGAACTGGACGCCGCCCGGGACGTCCCAGGAGTACGGGCAGACGATCCCGATCCTCATGCGGACCCTCCGGGACGAGCAGGGGCGGGGTCGAGATCGGCGAGCCACAGGCGCTGGAGCATGTGCCAGTCCTCCGGATGGTCGGCGATCCCGGTGGCGAAGGCGTCGGCCAGCGCCTGTGTCATGACAGACGTCTTCTCGGCCCGCGTACCTGTCTCGGGCACTTCGAGCGGGGGGTGGACCCGGCCGCGCATGACCGGGGAGTCGTCGTACCAGAGCGTGACCGGCAGCAGCAGCGCGCCGGTCTGCTGGGCGAGCAGTGCCGGACCCGCGGGCATCCGGGCGGTGTCGCCGAAGAACTTCACCTCGACGCCGGAGGCGGACAGGTCGCGCTCGGCGACCAGACAGACCAGGCCGCCGTCGCGCAGCCGCCGGGCCAGGATGCCGAAGGCGGTGCCGCCGCTGTGCGGCAGGACCTCCATGCCGAGGCCCTCGCGGTAGGCGACGAAGCGGTCGTACAGCGTCTCCGGCTTCAGTCGCTCGGCGACCGTCGTGAACGGCGTCCGCAGCCTGGTGGTCACCCAGGCGCCCGCGAGGTCCCAGTTGGCCATGTGCGGCAGCGCGAGGACCACGCCCCGCCCGGAGGCGAGCGCGTCGGTCAGATGGTCCAGGCCCTCGGGCTCGAAGCCGTCGCCGATCCGCTCGGCGCTCCAGGCCGGCAGCCGGAAGGACTCCATCCAGTAGCGCAGGTACGAGCGCATGCCCGCGCGCGAGAGCTCGGCGAGGCGCTCGGGGCTCGCGTCGGGCACCACGCGCGCGTAGTTGCTCTCCAGGCGCCGGACGCCCTTGCCGCGCTTCTTCCAGGCGAGGTCGGCGACGGTCCGGCCGAGCCGTACGGCGACCGGTTCGGGGAGCTTCTTCACGGTGCTCCAGCCGAGCCCGTAGACCGCGTCCGCCAGCCGTTCCCGGGCGTTCACTTCGCGGCCTCGCTCCCCCGGGAGCCGTTGCCGTGCCCGGCCACGGCCGCCTCCGCCGCCGCTTCCGCCTCCGCGGACTCCCGGCGGACCGTGACGACGCGCTGGATCAGCGTGACGAGGCTGCCGACGGCGACGATCCACAGCGCGACGGGCAGCAGGTACTGGACCCCGGGCACGCCGAACGCGTGCAGGCCCGCGACTCCGGCCGCGACCAGCGAGACGACCAGGCGCTCGGCGCGCTCGACGAGCCCGTTGACGGCGACCGGCAGGCCGATCGACTCGCCGCGCGCCTTGGTGTACGACACCACCTGGCCGCTGGCCAGGCAGAAGATGGAGACGGCGCACAGTGTGTTGTCGTTGCCGTCGCCCGCGTACCAGAGGGCGAAGCCGCCGAAGATGGCGCCGTCGGCGACCCGGTCGAGGGTGGAGTCCAGGAAGGCTCCCCAGCGGCTGGTGCGGCCGAGCTGGCGGGCCATGTTGCCGTCGACGAGGTCGGAGAACACGAACAGTGTGATCACGATCGTGCCCCAGAAGAAGTCGCCCCTGGGGTAGAAGACCAGCGCGCCCGCCACCACGCCGGCGGTACCGATCAGCGTCACCGTGTCGGGGCTGACGCCCCGCCGGATGAGAAACGCGGCGAACGGTGTGAGGACACGCGTGAAGAATGCACGCGCGTACTTGTTCAGCATGGCCTTCCCGAGGGTCGGTGTGGCCGGACGGCCCCTGCTGACCTCCGGCTGGCCCATCGTAGTCACGCGCGCTCAGCTGCGGCGGCCGGGCTGCCGACGGGCCGTGTCACGGGCCGACGGTGTACGGGTCACGGCCGGGCCGCGGCCTGCCGGTCACGACCGGGTGGCGCGATCCCGTCCTCCGTATGGACGCACCGTGACAGGAGTGGAAAGCTCGAAGGACCGCGGGCGTCATCGGAGCCGCCACCGGTGGGGGGCCTCCGGACTCGTCCGGGAGCGGAGTTCCGGCATGCCCGCGCCCACAGTGACCTCACCGTGCACGGGAGGCAAGGCCATGGGCGACAAGGCGAACGCACACCCCGGAGCCGCCGGCAGGGCTACGGCGGCCGACCACCCCGCGTCCATACGGAATGTGGTGCTGGTCGGCCACTCCGGATCGGGCAAGACGACTCTGGTGGAGGCTCTCGCGCTGACCGCGGGAGCGGTGAACCGGGCGGGCCGCGTGGAGGACGGCGGCACCGTCTCCGACTACGACGACATCGAGCACCGCCAGCAGCGCTCGGTACAGCTCTCCCTGGTGCCCGTCGAATGGGACGGCATCAAGGTCAACATCATCGACACCCCCGGATACGCCGACTTCGTCGGAGAGCTCAGGGCCGGTCTGCGCGCGGCGGACGCGGCCCTCTTCGTCGTCTCGGCGTCCGACGAGGTGGACGGCTCGACCCGGATGGTGTGGGAGGAGTGTGCGGCCGTCGGGATGCCGCGCGCGATCGTCGTCACACATCTGGAGTCGGCCCGCGCCGGCTTCGAGGAGATGACCCAGATCTGCGCGCAGGCGTTCGGCGGCGACGACCCCGACGCGGTGCTGCCGCTGTACCTGCCGCTGCACGGCCCGCAGGGGCCCGACGGGCACGCGCCCGTGACCGGGCTGACCGGGCTGCTGTCGCAGAAGCTGTTCGACTACGCGTCCGGGGAGCGCAAGGAGTCCGAGCCGGGTCCCGAGCAGCTGCCGGGGATCGAGGAGGCCCGCAACCGGCTGATCGAGGGGATCATCGCCGAGAGCGAGGACGAGACCCTCATGGACCGCTACCTCGGCGGCGAGGGCATCGACATCAAGACACTGGTGGAGGACCTGGAGCGGGCCGTCGCGCGCGGGGCGTTCTTCCCGGTCCTGGCCGCCGCCCCGGCGGCCGAGGGCGCCCGGCAGGGCATCGGCACGGTCGAACTGCTGGAACTGATCACCGGAGGTTTCCCGACCCCGCTGGAGCGGGAGGCGCCGGCCGTGACGACCGTCGACGGCCGGGCGCGCGAGCTGAAGCCCTGCGACCCCGGCGGGCCGCTGGTCGCCGAGGTGGTGAAGACCACGTCCGACCCGTACGTCGGCCGGGTCTCCCTGGTCCGCGTCTTCTCCGGCACCCTGCGGCCCGACGAGACGGTCCATGTCTCCGGGCACGGGCTGGCCGACCGCGGTCATGAGGACCACGACGTCGACGAGCGGATCGGCGCCCTGTCGGCGCCCTTCGGCAAGCAGCAGCGGCTGCTGACGCGGGCCATCGCGGGCGACCTCGCGTGCGTGGCGAAGCTGAGCCGCGCGGAGACCGGGGACACCCTCTCGGCCAAGGACGACCCGCTGCTCATGGAGCCCTGGCAGATGCCCGACCCGCTGCTGCCGCTCGCCATCCAGGCGCACAGCAAGGCCGACGAGGACAAGCTCTCGCAGGGGCTCGGCAGGCTGGTCGCCGAGGACCCGACGATGCGTCTCGAACAGAACCAGGACACCCACCAGGTGGTGCTGTGGTGCCTCGGCGAGGCGCACGCGGACGTCGCCCTGGAGCGGCTGCGCAGCCGTTACGGCGTGCAGGTCGACGTGGTGCCGTACCGGGTCTCGCTGCGGGAGACGTTCGCGGACCGGGCCGCCGGGCGGGGACGGCACGTCAAGCAGTCGGGCGGACACGGCCAGTTCGCCATCTGCGAGATCGAGATCGAGCCCCTGCCGGGCGGTTCCGGCATCGAGTTCGTGGACAAGGTGGTCGGCGGCGCGGTGCCGCGGCAGTTCATCCCGTCGGTGGAGAAGGGGATCCGCACCCAGGCCGCGCGGGGCATCGCGGCGGGGCATCCGCTCGTCGACATCCGGGTCACCCTGCTGGACGGCAAGGCGCACTCGGTGGACTCCTCCGACGCCGCCTTCCAGACGGCGGGGGCGCTGGCGCTGCGCGAGGCCGCGGCCGGCGCGCGGATCCATCTGCTGGAACCGGTGGCCGAGGTGACCGTGCTGGTCGGGGACGACTACGTGGGCGCGGTGATGAGCGACCTGTCCGGGCGGCGCGGCCGCGTGGTCGGCACCGAGCAGCTGAGCACCGGGCGCACCCTGGTCAGGGCGGAGGTGCCGGAGATCGAGATCGGCCGGTACGCCGTCGATCTGCGGTCGCTGTCGCACGGCACCGCGCGCTTCGACCGCGCGTACGTCCGGCACGAGCCGATGCCGCAGCAGGTCGCCGACCGGGTGCGCGAACAGACGGTGGACGTGTCGTAGCCGGTGTCCGGCCGCGGCCGCCCGCGGCCGGACCCGCACCGGAGCAGGCCGCCGGACGCACCGGACCGGGGGGCCGGACCCGCACAACTGCGCCAGGACGCGAGGGATCGGGTGCCCGACCGCGCACAACCGCCGCCGGACGCACCGGATCACGTACCCGGCCACGCACAACCGCCGCCGGACGCACCGGATCACGTGCCCGACCGCGCACAGCGACCGCCGGGTGCACCGGATCGGGCGTACGACGGCGCGCAACCCGGGCCGGGTGACCGGGAGGAGGCGTACGGCCGCGCACAACCGGCGCACGCGGTACGGCCGTACACCACCGCGCGAGCCTGCGTGCTGGAATGCCCCCCTCCGCGTCGGCGGCCCGCTTCCGCGGACCGCCGACGAAGGTCCGCGCCTGCGGATACGCTGATGACCTGATCAACAGGTGTGCGGGGCCGGGAAGTCGGGAAGGCCGCAGGAGCGGGCTTGGGCGGCGTTGGGGGGCGGTAATGACCGTGGACGGCGGGTACGGCGACATCTTCGGACCGCAGGTGCCGCGCACGGGCGACGAGGGGCAGACGGCCACCTTCGCGCTGGCATCGGCGGCCTACCGGGACAACCCGGTCGAGGAGATAACCAAGGCGGACAACGACTGGCACCAGTCGACCGTCAAGGCCGGCAAGCTCTCGCTGTTCCGGCCGAACCTGGGCGAGGCGTTCTCCCGGGCCGTGGTGGACCGCATGCTGGGCAGCGGTCGCAAGCCGCTCATCCAGTCCTTCGGCACCGAGCCACAGGTCGTCGTCGAGCACTGTCTGGCCGCGAACAACATCCGCCGGGACCGCGACAACCGGCTCAGCGCGGTCATGGTGCTGTGCGGCCTGATCTTCCTGCCGGGGCTGCTGGTGTGGCTGCTGGTGTTCACGATCCGCACCAACATCGACAAGCGTGACGACCGGCGTGCCTCCGCCCTGGCCACCACGCTGCTCGTGGCCGTCGGCGCGCTCGCCGTGATCTTCCTGATCCGGATGCCGTTCACGGGCTTCTGGGCGTGGTACGCGCGTGCTTCGGTGATCCTGCCCGTGGTCGGCTGGGTGCTGGCCCGGCGGATCTGCGAGAACACGGCCAAGGACCTGCGGGAGCGCTGGGCCGGGCTGCTGTCGGGCAGCAGCGTGGGGGCGAAGGTCCCCGAGGCGGTGCCGAGCAGCCCCCGCGAGACCGCGGCCGAGGGGCTGCGCCAGTCGCTGGCCAAGCTGAGCGCCGAGCAGCAGTCGAACTCCGTGTTCTACGCCGGCCCCAAGGGCATCCTCGGCATGGGCACCCGCTGGGGGTCCTGGCAGCTGGCCGAGGACCTGCGCCCGGCCGACCCCGCCAAGGAGATCCACCCGTTCCGCAGCTGGGACGTCATCCGCTCGATCCACGACCAGCTGCGGATGCTGGAGCGCGGGCCGCTGAACACCGGCGGCTTCCCGAAGGCGTCGATACGCCACTGGATCGTCACGCCGATCGGGGAGAACGCCAAGGCGGTGTCCCGGCCCGAGGGCACGGACGTGGAGGCGTACCAGGTCAAGTCGCACGCCATACAGGACATCTGCAACAAGCAGCAGTTCGGTGCCGGTGACCGGCACTACCTGGGCGTGCAGTGGACGCTGTGGGACGGACAACTCGTGATCACCATGCTGATCACGGTGACCGTGCTGCACTCGACGCTGCGCATCGAGGTCACCGGCCATGCGCTCGGTCCGGTGAACGGGCTGTTCACCACGGCCCCGGAGGCGCCGAGCAAGGAGGTCACGAAGTCCTTCAAGCCGTGGGAGACCCGCACGGTGAAGCTTCCGCTGGTCACCACCAACGAGGTGGTCCGGCTCGCCGTGCGCGCCCCGCTCACCTGGTATCCGCCGCTGCTGAACTGGCTCGGCGGGAGCGTGGCGCTGCCCGAGCCGTTCGGTCTGCGGCACGCCTGGGCGGACCAGCCGTGGCGGCACCGGTTCATGGCGGACGACGCGCTGCGCGCGGCGACTCCGGTGCTGCGGGTGGTGCACGCGGCGGCGCTGCGGACCCTGGAGGAGAACGGCGTGGACATCGAGAAGTTCGGGGTGCGGTCGGGGTTCCTCAGCACGGCGGTGCAGGACGCCTCGCCGCGCAAGGCCGACCTGTACGACGCGTAGACCCGGGCCGTACGGCTCTCAGCCACCGACACCGCCTTCGTGCGGGCCCCGGCGGCCCGCACGAAGGCGGTGTCGGTTCGCGATCACGCCCGCGTGTCGGGCCGTGGGCCAGGCCCGCGTCAGGCCGTGGGCCAGGCCTCCGCCAGCATCTTGCGGGTGTCCGCGAGGAGCTGCGGCAGCACCCGGGTGTGTCCGACGACCGGCATGAAGTTCGTGTCGCCGCCCCAGCGGGGGACGATGTGCTGGTGGAGATGGGCGGCGATGCCCGCGCCCGCCACCGCGCCCTGGTTCATGCCGATGTTGAAACCCTGCGCGCCGGACGCGGCCCGCAGCGCCGTCATGGCCTGCTTGGTCAGCTCGGCGAGCTCGACGGTCTCCGCGCCGGTCAGGTCCGTGTAGTCGGCTACATGGCGGTAGGGCACGGTCATCAGGTGGCCGCCGTTGTACGGGTAGAGGTTCAGCACCGCGTACACGTGCTCGCCGCGCTTGACGACCAGCCCGTCCTCGTCGGACTTGGCCGGTATCGCGCAGAAGGGGCAGCCGTCCTCGGCCCCCGGGCCGGTCGGCTTGTTCTCCCCCTGGATGTAGGCCATCCGGTGGGGCGTCCACAGACGCTGGAACGCGTCCTGCGTCCCCACTCCGATCTGCTGTTCCGGCTCACTCGTCATGCTAGGCAGCATATGGCTTCGCCCGTTCGCGGCGTGTCGGCGGGGTTCGGGCAAAGGCGTCGCGGGCGAAGCTGGGCCGATGGACGACGACCGCTTGCTCCGCTGGGAGCACCGCACGGAGTTCCCGCTCGCGCTGGCATCGCTGCTCTTCCTGGCCTCGTACGCGGTCCACGTGCTGGGCCAGGGGCTGGCCGAGTTCTGGCATGCGCTCTGTCTGGCGGTGACCGGCGCGACCTGGTCCCTGTTCGTCGCCGACTACCTGGTGCGCTGGCGGCTCAGCGGCCAGCGTCTGGGCTTCGTGCACCGGCATCTGCTGGACACGATGGTCGTGCTCCTGCCCCTGCTGCGGCCGCTGCGCATCGTCAAGACGTACGACGCCGTGCAGCGCCGGCGCGGGCAGCCGCGGCTCCCGCTGCCCCTGCGGGTGATGGCGTACGCGAGCCTGTCGTCCTTGCTGCTCGGCTTCTCGGGCGCGCTCGCCGTGCTCCAGCAGGAGCGCGGCGTCCCGGACGCCACCATCAAGACGTTCGGCGACTCGGTCTGGTGGGCCGCCGCCACCCTGTCGACCGTGGGCTACGGGGACGTCGCGCCGGTCACCTCGCTGGGGCGGACGATCGCGGTGGGCATGATGGCCTGCGGTCTGGCCCTGCTCGGAGCGGTCACCGGCTCGTTCTCCTCCTGGCTGCTCCAGGTGTTCGCCCGCCCGGACGAAGCCGAGGACCCCCGGAGCGGTGATCACTCCGGGGGCCCTTGAGGTCTGCGGGATCGGACCCGCGTCCGTCCGCGGGATCAGACCTGCGTCCGCTCCTCGACGACCTTCGCGATCTTCGCGATGGCCTCGTCGAACGGGATGCCGTTCTCCTGCGAGCCGTCGCGGTAGCGGAAGGAGACCGACCCGGCCGACATGTCCTCGTCGCCCGCGATGACCATGAAGGGCACCTTCTGCTTCTGGGCGTTGCGGATCTTCTTCTGCATACGGTCGGAGGACGAGTCCACCTCGACGCGCAGGCCCTTGGCCTTGGCCGCCGCCGTGAACTTCTCCAGGTACTCGATGTGCGCGTCGCCGATCGGGATGCCGACCGCCTGGACCGGGGCGAGCCAGGCCGGGAAGGCGCCCGCGTAGTGCTCCAGGAGCACCGCGAAGAACCGCTCGATGGAGCCGAAGAGGGCCCGGTGGATCATGACCGGACGCTGCTTGGAGCCGTCGGGACCGGTGTACTCCAGGTCGAAGCGCTCGGGCAGATTGAAGTCGAGCTGCACGGTCGACATCTGCCAGGTCCGGCCGATCGCGTCCTTGACCTGAACGGAGATCTTCGGGCCGTAGAACGCGGCGCCGCCCGGGTCCGGGACCAGCGGGATGCCCTGCTTCTCGGCCACCTGGCGGAGCGTCTCGGTGGCCTCCTCCCAGACCTCGTCCGAACCGACGAACTTCTCCGGGTCCTTGGTGGACAGCTCCAGGTAGAAGTCGGTGAGGCCGTAGTCGCGCAGCAGGTTCAGGACGAAGGTGAGCGTCCTGTCGAGCTCGTCCGCCATCTGCTCCTTGGTGCAGTAGATGTGCGCGTCGTCCTGGGTGAAGCCGCGGGCACGGGTCAGACCGTGCACGACACCCGACTTCTCGTACCGGTACACGGTGCCGAACTCGAACAGGCGCAGCGGGAGTTCACGGTACGAACGGCCGCGCGCGTCGAAGATCAGGTTGTGCATCGGGCAGTTCATGGGCTTGAGGTAGTAGTCCACGCCCTCGTCGAGCTGCATGGGGGGGTACATGCCCTCGGCGTACCAGTCCAGGTGGCCCGAGGTCTCGAAGAGCTTCCCCTTGGTGGCGTGCGGGGTGTAGACGAACTCGTAGCCCTCCTCCTCGTGCCGGCGGCGCGAGTAGTCCTCCATGACCCGGCGGATGATGCCGCCCTTGGGGTGGAAGACGGCGAGGCCGGAGCCGATCTGCTCCGGGATGGAGAACAGGTCCAGCTCGTTGCCCAGCTTGCGGTGGTCGCGCTTCTCGGCCTCGACGAGGAAGTCGAGGTGCGCCTTCAGCTCCTCCTTGGAGGGCCAGGCGGTGCCGTAGATGCGCTGGAGCATGGGGTTCTTCTCGCTGCCGCGCCAGTAGGCGGCCGCGTTACGCATCAGCTTGAACGCCGGGATGTTGCGGGTGGTGGGCAGGTGGGGACCGCGGCAGAGGTCCTTCCAGCACAGCTCGCCGGTCTTGGCGTCGAGGTTGTCGTAGATGGTCAGCTCGCCGCCGCCCACCTCGACGTCCGCGCCGTCGTCCGTGGAGGCGGCACCCTTGATGCCGATGAGCTCCAGCTTGTACGGCTCGGCCGCGAGCTCCGCACGGGCGTCCTCGTCGGTGACGACCCGGCGGGAGAAGCGCTGCCCGCGCCGCTGGATCTCCTGCATCTTCTTCTCGATGGCCTTGAGGTCCTCGGGCGTGAACGGCTTCTCGACGTCGAAGTCGTAGTAGAAGCCGTCCCGGACCGGCGGGCCGATGCCCAGCTTGGCCTCGGGGAAGAGTTCCTGCACGGCCTGGGCCATCACGTGCGCGGTGGAGTGGCGCAGGATGTTCAGACCGTCCTCGGAGGAGATCTCGACACCCTCGACGGTCTCGCCGTCCTGGACCGCGTAGGCGAGGTCCTTGAGCTCGCCGCCCACACGCGCGGCGATGACCGAGCGCTCGCCGGCGAAGAGGTCGGCGGCAGTGGTGCCCGTCGTCACCACGCGCTCTTCCCGCTCGGAATCGCGCTGGATGATCACGCGGACGTCTGACACCGGTCTCTCCTGACTGAAGGTGGGTGCGGCGCCGTACGGGAGCGCGCGCATGACTGGGATCGTACCGACCCCGACCCTCCGACCGCGAAACGGTCACCTTCAGTCCTCGCCCGCGCACGCCTCCTCGAAGAAGTCCAGGTTCTCCTGGAGCGACTTCATCAGCCGGTCCCGCTCCGCCTCGTCCACCTGCACCGGTACGACCCCGCCGGCGCCGGTGAGCCTGCGGAAACCGCCCCGGCTCTCCAGCCGCCCGTGCACCCGCACCGGCAGTCCGACCAGGTGGGCCTGTCCGGCGATGCGGTAGTCCTCCTCGTCCAGGGTCAGCCGGACGTGCGGGACCTCGGCGCCGGCGATCACCCGCAGCCGTACCGCTCCCTCGCCGCGGGGTCCGGACCTGCGCATCCGCTCCACGGTGCCGGTGATGCGCACCGGTACGGACGGTTCCTCGCGCAGATAGCGTGCCCCGGCCTCGCGCAGCACCGGCAGGTCGCCGGGCGAGAACTCGACGGGCTCGACCCCGGCCGCGCAGTCCTCGGGCACGCCGGCCGCCGGCGCCCAGTCGACGGCGATCCTGGCGCCCTCGGCGCCGCGCACCAGGATGATCAGCGCCTCGGTGAGCTCACGGCTGACGCCCGCCTCGACGGCTCCGTCGAAGGCGTCCATCCCGCCGGTGGCGCGCTGGTAGTCAATGGCCTCCCGGGCCGCGTACAGCGCCTGGTGCAGCCGGACGGCGAGCGGGCGGGCGGCGGCGACGGGCACGAACGCGGTCAGGCTGCCGCCCTCGGCGGCCGAGCCGACGAGGACGCTCTCCAGCAGCGCGGCGGCCGAGCGCCGGTGCCGGGCCCCGTAGTAGCCGGCCCGGGCGCGGGTGGCGAGCGCGCAGGCCAGCAGCATCTGGCGGGCGCCGGAGCGCAGCTGCTCCTGCACGCTCCAGGACGTGGCTCCGGCGGGCCCGCTGGGCACGTCCCGCCACCAGCGGATCTCGTCGCTGGGCACGGCGAGCCCGACCAGCACCTCGCGCGCGGAGGGCGTCCCGCTGCGGGCGAGCGCGACGAGCGCCTCGCTCAGCAGGTCGTCGCTGTCGGGGAAGGCGCGGCTCTCGGGCACCAGCAGGCTCGTGCCCGCGCCGCCCTGGCCGGGCGGGGTCCAGCGCCCGTAGCGTCCGGCGGCGCCGCCGCGCCGCTGCCAGCCGTGCCGGCGCAGCAGGGCGCCGAGCACGGCCGGGTCGACGTCGCCGGGTGCGGGCGGGCGCTCCCAGGGGGCCTCGGGGTGCGGCCGCACAGGGCGCAGGGTCCCTTCGAGAGGGCGGTGCGTCATGGTCTGCCTCCCGTACCGACCCGCGTCATGATCTCGCACAGCGCCCGGTCGTCGAAGATGCGTGAGGTCGGTATCCGCACGGTGGTGCGGTGCCGTCCGGTGACGGGCACCCCCGCCAGGTTGACCCAGTAGCAGCAGTGCCGCAGGTCCAGGCGGTCGTGGCTGGCGCGCAGCCAGTCGTCCTGGGATCTGGGCACGAGCATCACGACCAGGATCTTGTGCACCGAGACGGGCGTGCGGGCGAGCTTCGCCAGGTGGTCGTTGTCGAGCGTGAAGGAGAAGAAGCGGCCCGGTGGGTTCGGCCGGATCTGGTAGGTGCACTTCAGCTGCACCTTGATGGTGACCTCGTCGTCGACGGTGTGTCCGGGCGCGCTGTGACTGACGTGCCAGTCGATGCCGTTGTCCGGAAAGGGCTGGGACAACGAGCATCCCGCGGCCGCGGCGACCGCGTGCAGATAGCCCACCTGCAGTGTCTCCATGCAGGCGGTGGTGGCGAGTGTGCCGCGATGGGGTGCCGTCCGTTCGGGCAGCAGCCCGCCCCGCTCGGGCTGCGCGATAGCCATGACCAACAGCCTTCCAAGCCAAAGGTTTCCCCACGATGGGCCGCTGAACTGCAAAGACCCGTACTCCTGTTGTGTCCTTCCGGCGTACGGCGCAAACGGCCCGGGTATCACCAAACAGGCAGAAGAAGGTGCGTCACCTGCCGTGGGTGAACGAGGAGTTGTGTTCCTATGACGTACTGGTACGACGGGCCCCTGGCCGCGTTCGACACCGAGACAACGGGCGTGGACGTCGAGACCGACCGCATCGTGTCGG
Organism: Streptomyces sp. NPDC001443; assembly: GCF_053597355.1. Lineage (NCBI taxonomy): Bacteria > Bacillati > Actinomycetota > Actinomycetes > Kitasatosporales > Streptomycetaceae > Streptomyces > Streptomyces sp. NPDC001443. The sequence goes on along the minus strand of NZ_JBSFIA010000034.1, from coordinate 107,955 downwards.
CCGCCCTCGTCGTCCAGGACGCCCCGGGCATGCGGCCGCGGGTGAGCCGCTGGCTGGTGAATCCGGGCGTGCCGGTGCCCGCCGGGGCGACGGCGGTGCACGGGCTGACGGAGGACCATCTCCAGCGCAACGGCCGCTGGCCGGCGCCGGTGATGTACGAGATAGCGGAGGACCTGGCCGAACAGGCCGCCGCGGGACGCCCGTTGGTGGTGATGAACGCGCCGTTCGATCTGACCCTGCTGGACCGCGAGCTGCGCCGGCACCGCGCCTCGTCGCTGGACCGCTGGTTCGACGCGACGCCGTTGCGGGTGCTGGACCCACGGGTGCTGGACAAGCATCTGGACCGCTACCGCAAGGGCCGCCGCACGCTCACCGACCTGTGCGCGCACTACGGCGTGACGCTGGACGGCGCGCACGACGCGGCGGAGGACGCGCTGGCCGCGCTGGAGGTCGTACGGGCGCTCGGCCGCCGGTTCGCGACCCGGCTGGAGCGCCTCTCCCCCGCCGAGCTGCACACCCTCCAGACGGGCTGGCACGCGGCCCAGGCGCGCGGCCTCCAGGCCTGGTTCGCGCGCAGCGGCACGGAGGAGGTGGTGGACCAGGCCTGGCCGCTGCGCCCGGAGCTGCCCGCCGCCGCCTGAGCGGGGCACACGGCGTCCGGACAGCGTCAGGGCCGCATCGGGACCACATCGGAACCACATCGGGACGGCATGCAAAAGGGCCGGTCCGTACGGATACGGACCGGCCCTTCCCGGTGGGCGATACTGGGTTCGAACCAGTGACCTCTTCGGTGTGAACGAAGCGCTCTCCCACTGAGCTAATCGCCCGGGAACGGACTGAACCATACAGGGCACCGCGGGCTTCGTTCAAACCGCGCGCAGATGGGCGGCGAGCCCGCGCCGTCCGGCGCGCATCATCAGCCGGTGGTTGGCGCGGAACACGGGTCGTCCCGGCACGGCGAACCGCCTGAGCAGTGGCTTGTTCACCGCCACCTCCTGCGCGTAGTGCGCGAGGGTGCCGTCGCCGTGCGCGGTGACCGTCCAGCGCGCCCAGCCCTCGATGTCGCCGGACATCGCGATCTCCAGGACACCGGCCGCGGGGTCGCGCCGCACCTCGCGCGCCGTGAACGTCATGTCGTACGGCAGGAGCGAGCGGATGCGGATGACGCCGGCGGTGTCGTCGAGCCGGGTCACCTCGCGGACCTGCGGCCACCACCGGGGGTAGTGGTCGGCCCGCTCCAGCGCCTCGAAGACGGTCGCGGGCGGCGCGGGCAGCACCCAGCGGCTGCGGAAGCGGTAGTGGGTCCAGTCCATGTCCGGAGTCTGCCCGGCCCCCGGCGGTTTCTCCCGGGATCTGAGTACGCCCTGAGTACCCACGCTCATGCCGTACGGCGTGGCGCGGACCACACTCCTGAACATGACACATGTGCCGCCGCCCGCCGAGGAGTTGCGGCTCCTCGACGCCGAGCTGTGGCGGCTGGACGCCCGCCGGGCCCAGCTGCTGGCCCGCCGCGCCTGGCTGCTCACCGCCCTGCGCCCGGATCCGCAACCGGACGCCGCCCCTGGGCCCGACTGGCGGCCGCCGGTGGCTGCGCCCCGGCCGGAGGCCGCCGCTCCCGGGGTGCAGAACGCGCTGCTGCTGCTCGGCGGTGTGCTGCTCACCCTGGCGGCGATGGTGTTCACCCTGGTCAGCTGGGGGCACCTGGGGATGCCCGGACGGTGTGCGGTGCTGGGCGCGCTGACCCTGGCCGTGCTGGCGGCGCCGGTGGCGCTGCTGCGGCGCGGGCTGCGTTCGACGGCCGAGTCCGTCGCGGGCCTGGGGGTGGCGCTGACCGCGCTCGACGCGTACGCGCTGTACGAGGCCGGCCTCACGAGGGTCGACGGCACGACGTACGCGGCGTTCGCGTCGGCGGTGCTGGCCGGGCTCTGGGCGGGGTACGGCCGGACCCTGGACGCCCTGCGCCTGCCCCTGCCCGCTGCCCTGGCCGCGGCCCAACTCCCGCTGGTGCTGGGCGCGATCGCCGTCGACGCGGGTGCGTACGGGGTGACGGCCGCGGTCCTGGTGACGGCCGGGGCGGACACGGTCGTGGCGCTGCGGGCGGCCACCCGGCCCGTGCGGTACGTCGCCGTCGGCGGCGCGTGCGCCCTGGGGACCTGGGGCGCTTCGGCGGCGGGCTGGCTGTCGTGGACGGCCCCCGGTCCGGGCGCCGCCGCCCGTGCGGCGGCGCTCCTCTGCCTCGCCGCGGCGATCGCGCTGGGGGCCGCCTGGAAGGCGGACCGGCCGTCGGCCGCCCTGGTGACCGCGCCGGTCGGCGGGCTGCTGCTGGTGGCGGCCGGCGGCGGCCTGCTGCGGTCGCTGCTGCCCGACGGCTGGACCGTGCCCGCCTGGCTGGTCTGCGGTGTCGCGCTGCTGGCGGCGGAGCGCGGCCGTCTCCCCGAGCCGGTGCGTGTCGGCCTGCTGCGGGCCTCCGGCGCCGTGCAGGCGGTGGCTCTCGCCGCGGCGCTGCCGCTCGTCGCCGTCACGTCGGTCGGTCCGCTCGGCCGGGCGGGGCGGGTCTGGTCGGGTGCCCCTGCGGACGCCCGGGCCGCGGTGACGGCGGACCTGCCGTGGCCCGCGCACGCGGCGCAGCTCCTGATCGCCCCGGCGCTGGTCGCCGTCGTACTGGCCGCATCGGCCGTGCGGGCGCGGGACGCGGCCCGGCGGTCGCGCGCCCTGACCGGCGCGCTGGTCCTGGCCTGGGGCACGGCCTTCGCCCTGCCCGCGGTCCTCGCCCTCCCCTACGCCGCCGGTCTGTGGGTGCAGGGTGCCGTCACGGCGGCCGTGTCGGCGGCCGTGGCCTCCGGACGTCTGCCCGCGCCCGTGCGCCTGACCGCCCTGGTCCTCGCGGTGGCCGGTTCGCTCTCGCTCGCTTTCCTGGCCCTCGCCACCGAGACCGCGACACTGGCCGTGCTGTGCGTGCTGACCGTGCTGTTCGCGGCGGCCTCGGGGCGCCGGGAGGCGACCGCGGTCACCGCTCCGGCGGCGCTCGTCCACGCGGCCGCGCTGGCCTGCGCGACCGGCGCGGCGGCGGGCTGGCCGGCGCGGTGCACGGCCCTGCTGGTCCTCGTGGTCCCGGTGGCCGCGGCCGGGCTCGCCGCTCTGCTCGCCGGCCGGCCCGGTGTGTCCGGGGCGCGGGTGCCGGTCGAGGTCACCGGCGCCGCCGCCGCACTCCTCGCCGTGGGTCTGGCCGTCACCGAGCCGGCGTTCCTGGCGCTGGTGCTGGCGCTGACCGGAGTGATCGCCGCGGCCACCGCGGTCCGCGCCGACCGCCGGCCCGTGGGCCACGCCGCGGCGGCCCTGTTCGCCCTGGCCGCCTGGGTACGGCTGGCCTCCTGGGGCGTCGGCGCCCCGGAGGCGTACGCGCTGCCGGTCGCCCTCCCGGCGCTGTGCGTGGGCGCGCTGCGCAGGCGCCGCGATCCGTCCGTCACCTCCTGGACGGCGTACGGGCCCGGGCTGGGCGCCACGCTGCTGCCGAGCCTGGCCGCCGTCTGGGCCGACCCGCAGGGGCCGCGCCCGCTGCTGCTGGGCACGGCCGCGCTGCTGGTCACCGTGGTGGGCGCCCGGCACCGGCTCAAGGCGCCGCTGGTGCTGGGCGGTGCGACGCTCGTCCTGGACTGTCTGCACGAACTCGCCCCGTACCTGGTCCAGATGGCCGGCGCGCTGCCCCGCTGGGTGCCTCCCGCGCTCGCCGGACTGCTGCTGCTCGCGCTCGGCGCGACGTACGAGCGGCGGATCCGGGATGTCCGGCGGGTGCGGGAGGTGCTGGGGCGGATGGACTGAGCCGGGCCGGGCCCGGGACTGTCACGGCATCCGGTCGCCGAGCAGGGCCAGGTTCTCGATGGCGGCGAGGCCGTAGAGCGCGGTGTCGTTGCTCGACACCCAGGCGGCCTCGCTGCCCGCGACCAGGGTGAGCGGGCCGCTGAGCTGCTCCGTCTTCCACGGCGAGGACTCCGTGTAGCCGTCGGAGCCGTAGAACTTCGCCCAGGCCCGCTGGGCGAGTGCCGCGTCGCCGGTCTGGACGGCGGCGTAGGCGTCGAGGCGGGAGTGGCCCTGGAAGAGCAGCAGGGTGCCGAAGTTGGTGCCGTACCGGGCCGCTTGCTCGGTCTTGGACGCGTTGAAGTAGCGGCAGTAGTCGTAGTAGGCCGCGTTGAAGGCCGGTATGTCGGTGAGGTGGATCAGTTCGGCGCACAGCTCGTTCAGGCCGAAGACGGCCGACAGGTGGGAGACGCCGACGACGGGGGTGGTGGCGACGGCGAACCTGCCGGTGTCCAGGTCGTACAGGCCGCTGCCCTGGACGAAGCCGTTGGGCTGGGCGGCGATGCCCTCCATCGTGGACAGCACGCGGGCCTTGGCCTTCTCCCACTTGGGGCCCTTGCGTTCCCACTCGGTGAGCCAGGCCGAGACCAGACCGCTCCAGTCGGTGCCGAAGCCGATGGACAGGGCGTGCCGGTCGGGGGTGTAGGGGTCGGTGCGGACCTTGCGGTTGGGGTCGAGGACGAGGAACGTCTCGTCGGAGTCGACGTTGGCGTGCATGAGGTCGCCCACCCGCTCGTCGGCGGTGAGGAAGTAGTAGAAGCGCCGGTAGGTGGTGTTGGCGATGCGCTGCTGCTTGGCGCTGTCGGCGTAGTGCTGCACGCCGTGCCGGGTGCCGAGGCCGGCCCACTGGCCGAGGTGGTAGACGTCGACCTCGCCGGTGTGCCGGGTCATGGCCTCGGCGAAGCGGAAGATGTCGGAGCGGCCGGAGCGCAGGTAGGCGTACCAGAGCCAGAGGTCGGGCGACAGCTCGGAGTTGTCCCAGGCGTAGCCGCCGACGTCGTAGCGCCACACGTGCCGGACCGTGTCGTAGGTGTGCATGATGTCGCCGTAGTCCCAGAAGCCGTACCAACGGCGCATCTCCACCTGGTCCTTGTAATAGGTGAAGAGGAAGTCGAGGTGGTCCTCGATCTTCGCCTTGGCCGGGGTGGAGCGGTCCGGCTCGGAGTAGAGGCCGGGGCCGAAGACCTTGGCCTTGATGAGCTGCTTCGGCGGCGCGGCGAGCTGGGGCAGGACGCGCACCGCCTCGACCTGGGCGGCGAGTTGCTCGGGGGTGGGGGTCGACTCGTTGGCCCAGAAGAGGAGTTCGGAGGTGCGGGCGATGCCGTACGGGGTGCCGAACTCCGGCTCGTAGTCCTCGTAGGTGATGTTGAGGCCTTCGAGCTGTTCCGCGTACGTGTCCTGGCCCATGCCGTCGTGGTAGAAGCGCAGGTCCATGGGCTGCGCCTCGGGCGACCAGAGCCAGACGGTCACCTCGGCCGCGTCGGTCTGGGCGTCGCGGATGTCGAGCTGGGCGGGGTACTTCTCCCAGAAGTCGCGCAGGCCGAAGGAGAGTCCGCCGCTCGCGCCGCCGACGTAGCCGAACCCGGAGGCGCGCCGGCCGCCGCCCGCGCCGATCCAGCCGTGGCCCATCTTGGTGCGCTTGCGGACCGTGAAGCCGTCGGCGGAGAGCTGGGAGAGCGTGTAGTCGCCCCACTCGGGGATGTACTGGAGCCGGGTCGTCACCCGCTGGTCCCAGGTGGACGGGTCGGGCAGCTTCTGGCCGGCGTACTGGGCGGCCTGGACGGCCGCTCCGGGGTCGCGGCGCAGTCCGGTGACGCCCTGGACGGCCTCGCGCAGCAGTCCGGTGCCCTCGCCGCCGAGGCGGATGTGGCGGTCGTAGGCCGCGTCCCGCATCGGCACGGTGAAGCGGACGCCGAGGCCGCGGATGAAGTCGCCACCGGCCTTGCCGGGCTCCTGGGTGCCGTCGTACGTGACGGTGTGCACCATGCGGAAGGAGTCGGCGCCCGCGTAGAAGTAGAGACGGATCGAGAACGGCAACCAACTGCGGCTGCCCTTGCGGTGCTTGCCGTCGATGCGCACGACCGCGCGGACCGGGCCGCCCTGCTCGACGGTCACCCCGGCGATGACGCTCTCGAAGCGCTCGGTCTTCACCGAGCCCTGGTCCTCGTCCTCGATCTCCGGCTGGCGGATCAGTACGAGGCGGCCGTTGCCGGCGATCTCCGTCGAGCCGCGGGTGACGGACTTGATCAGCGTCGTCCCGGAGGTGCCGATCCGCGCGGTGATCACCCCGGTCGACACGGCGACGGTGCCGCCGCCGCGGTCGACGGTCACCTTCTGCTCGGCCTGCGCGGGGGTGCCGGCGGCGAGGGTGAGCCTGCCGGTTCCCTCGGCGACCGCGTGCGCGGTCCACTTCAGGGAGCCGTCCGGCCAGTAGGCGATCGGCCAGGACTGGACGGGGACGGCCCGGCCGTCGGCGTCCGTCAGCGCGAAGGTCTGGTCCTCCTGGTAGGTGCCCATGGGCCAGGGCACGCCGAGGGTGGAGCCGGGGGCGGCGCCGAGGCCGCCGTCCTCCAGCCAGTCCAGGGTCACCGGGTCGTCGTCGGCCGCCGCCGCGGCCGGGGCGGCCTGGGCGGTGCCGCTGCCGAGCGCCCAGCTGAACTGGGCGGCGGCGCCGGCGACGGCCGCCGCCTTCAGGAGGGACCTGCGGGGAATGGGAGACATGGATGCAGCCTTTCCTTGCCGTGCGGGCGCGGGGGGTGGTCAGGGGCATGACAGAGCGGGGTGCGGCGGGGCGGGGTGTGGCGCCCGCCGCACGTGGGTGGGACCGGTGGCACGTGGGTAGTTCCGGTGGCACGTGGGTGGTTCCGATGGCACGCGGGTGGGGCCGGTAGCACGCGGGTGGTTCCGATGGCACGCGGGTGGTTCCGATGGCACGTGAGCGGGGCCGGTAGCACGCGGGTGGTTCCGATGGCACGTGAGCGGGGCCGGTGGCACCGGGGGGTTCCGATGGCACGCGGGTGGGGCCGGTGGCGTGTCGGTGGTTCCGGTGGTGCGTCAGTGGTGCGTCAGTGGTTCCGGTGGCGTTCCCGGCGCTCTTCCACGGCGACCGCGGCCCCCGCGACCGCGCCGAGAACGGGTACGGCGAGCGGTGGGGTGAGCCAGCCGGACAGGACCACCACCGCCAGTCCGCCGACGATCAGGAAGGATCCGGCGGGGTCGAGCACCGTACGACGACCGGCCGCGGCCACCAGCGAGCGCCAGCGCGCCCCCGGTGTCCACACCGCCGCCGCGCGCAGTCCGGCCACGGTGAGGCCGATCAGGGCGGCCGGGCCGACCGCGCCGACGAGCGGGCCGCCGGGCAGTCCGGCCCGCGCGGCCCCGACGTCGACCCGGACCGCCGCGGCGGCCGCCCACCAGACCAGCCCGGCGAGCGCGCCGCCGGGCAGGGCCGCGCCGAAGTCGGCCACGAACTCCCTGAGTCCGCCGCCCTCGTGGCGGACCCTGCGGCGCAGATGGCTCGCCCCGGCGGCGAACGCGGCGGGGGCGGTGACCACGCCGAGCGAGGCCACCGCGATCCACACGCCGGTGAGCAGACACTCGGCGAACACCCCGAACCGCTCCGCGAGCGGGGACTCCTTGTGCTCCTTGCGTGCCTTCACCCGTGCTTCGGCCATGGCGGTACCGTTCAGCCCTTCAGTCCGGAGGTCGCCATACCGTCGATGAGGTACCGCTGGAAGGCGAGGAAGAACAGCAGCACCGGCAGCAGCGCCACCAGCGACATCGCGATCAGCCCGCCGTAGTTGGACGCGAGGCCGTCGGAGTCGCGGAACATCGTCAGTCCCAGCGAGACGGTGTACTTGCCGGGCTCGTTGAGGTAGATCAGCGGGCCCATGAAGTCGTTCCAGGCGTTGATGAAGGTGAAGATCGCGCTGGTGATGAGGGCCGGCCGGCACAGCGGCAGCACGACCGACCAGTAGATCCGCAGATGGCCGCAGCCGTCGAGCCGGGCCGCCTCGTCGAGCTCCTTCGGCAGGTTGCGCATGAACTGCACCATCAGGAAGACGAAGAACGCCTCCGTGGCCAGGTACTTGCCCAGCAGCAGCGGCACATAGGTGTTGATGAGCTCCATCTTCTGGAACATCACGTACTGCGGGATGAGCAGCACGTGGTACGGCAGCAGCAGCGTGCCGATCATCAGGGTGAACAGCAGGTTCCGGCCCGCGAACCTGATCTTGGCGAAGGCGTACGCGGTCAGCGAGCAGGAGATCAGCACACCGGCCACGGCGCCGAGCGCGTAGAAGAGGGAGTTCTGGAAGAACGACCAGATCGAGACGTCCGCTATGCCGTCGGCGAGGCCGGTGAAGTTGTCCAGGACGGGCTCGGCCGGGAAGAGCTCCAGGCTGCCCAGGATGTCCTTGCTCGGCTTGAACGACGAGCCGATCACCCACAGGACGGGGTAGAGCACGACGGCGAGGACGAGCAGGGAGCCGAGGTGCCAGACCAGCGAGCCGGCCCGGCGGCGGGACGCGGCCGGACGGCGGGCGACGGGGGCGGTGGCCGGCGGGGAGGTGGTCGGCGGGACCGTGGCGCTCATCGGGCGTCCTCCGTGTCGTTCTCGTAGTGCACCCACTTCTTCTGCGACCAGAACAGGACGGCCGTCACCAGGGCCACGGCCAGCAGCAGCATCCAGGCCATCGCGGAGGCGAAGCCCATCTGGGCGTTCTTGAAGCCCTGCTGGTAGAGGTAGCAGGTGTAGACGAGGGTGGCGTCGGCCGGACCGCAGCTGGTGTTGGAGACGACGTAGGCGGAGCCGAAGATCTGGAACGAGTGGATGGTCTCCAGCAGTACGTTGAAGAAGAGGACCGGGGAGATCATCGGCAGGGTGATGTTCCAGAACCGGCGCAGCGGTCCGGCCCCGTCCATCGCCGCCGCCTCGTACAGCTCCTTCGGCACCTGCTTGAGACCGGCCAGGAAGATGACCATCGGGGCGCCGAACTGCCAGACCGTGAGCGCGACCAGGCAGTAGAGGATCCAGTCGGGGTTGCCGACCCAGCCGCCGACGTGGACGCCGAACACCGACATGCCCTGGTCCACGACGGCGCCGTCGGAGAACATCGCCCGCCATACGAAGCCGACGGACACGCTCGCCCCGATCAGGGACGGGGCGTAGAACGCGGCCCGGTAGAAGGCCTGGCCGCGCCTGCTCCGGGCGAGCAGCAGGGCGACGCCGAGGGCCAGCAGCAGCTTCAGCGGGGTGCCGATGACGACGTACTTGGCCGTCACCTCCACCGACTTCTGCCACCGGGGATCGTCGAACATCCGCGTGAAGTTGCCGAAGCCGATCCACCTGGGGCTGGTGAACAGGTTGTAGTCGGTGAACGCGAAGTACAGCGAGGCGGCCATCGGGCCCGCGGTCAGGAGCAGGAAGCCCGCGATCCACGGGGACATGAACAGGTAGCCGGCGAGATTCTCCCGGCGCCCCCGCCGACGTACTGCGGGAGCTCCGGAGCGGACCTTCCGCAGGGCCGGCACGGCGTCCTTGACGAGCGTCACGGGTGTTCCCAATCAGGTCAGGCCTGGAAGGCGGCCTCGGACTCGGAGAAGAACTGCTTCACGGCGTCGGGGACCTTGGTCTTGCCCTGGGCCATGTCGCCGCTGATGCGCAGGAAGGCGGCCTCGACCGTGTCGGCGCCGGACGGGTGCGGGGTGATGGTCCCGAGGACGCCCGCCGCCGCGGTGTCCTGCTCGTACTGCGCGATCTCCTTGCCGACGGCGTCGGTCGGCTTGTAGGCGTCGAACTGGTCGGTGGTGGCCAGGACACCCCGGTCGTAGCCCATGATCTTGCCGACCTCGGGGTCGTGGACCATGAAGTCGATGAACTGGGCGACCTCCTCGGGATGCCGGGTGCGCGCCGAGGCGCTCAGCATCAGGGAGGCGAGGTACTGCCCGGTGTTCTTGCCGTCCATGGTGGGGATCGGCGCGAGGCCGTACTCGCCGGTGCCCTCCGCCGAGTAACGGACCGTGAAGTTGTCCCAGGTGAACTCGCAGGCGGCGTGCCCCGCCGAGAGGGACGACTTGGGCTTGTCCTGCTCGACGGTCCTGGGCGAGGTGATGATCCCGGCCTTGACCCGGTTGTAGGCGTCCGTCCACCACTCCGTCAGGTCGGTCTGCTCGAAGCCGAGACCGTCCTTGTCGAAGAACGCCTTGCCGTTCTGCCGCAGATAGAGGTCGTACAGGTACATGATGCCGAAGTAGCCGGTGTCGCCCGGGACCTCGGTCTTGTCGTGGATGGTCTTCAGGGCCTTGAAGTACTCGTCCCAGGTCCAGCCCGGCTGCGGGTCGACGCCCGCCTTCGCGAGCACCTTCTTGTCGACGACCAGTGCCATGGTGTTGGACCCGACCGGGATGCCGAGCTGCTTGCCGTCGACCTGGCCGACCTCGGTGACTCCGGCGCGGAAGTGGTCGAGGCTGAGATTGCCCGCGTCCATCTGCGACTTGAGATCCATCAGGATGCCGCGTTTGTCGTACTTCCGAAGAAATCCGACGGCGTTCTGGAATACGTCCGGCGGATTTCCGCCGGCGGCCTGTGTCTGGAACTTCTCCCAGAAAGAGGCGTAGTCCTGGAAGTCGGTCTTCACCCTGATCTTCGGGTACTTCTTCTCGAAGAGCGCGATGGACTGATTGATCCTCTTGGCCCGTTCGTCGGCACCCCACCACGAGTAACGGATCGTCACCGTCCCGTCGGCCGACGTGCCGTTGTCACCGCCGCAGCCCGTCGTGGCGGCGAGGCCCAGCGTGGCCATCGAGGCCCCGGCCGCCTTCAGGATCGTGCGCCTCTCAACATTCCCGGTTCCCACAGTCGGGCCCTCCCCGCAGCGTCGTCGCCGCTCATGAATCGTTTCAAGTAAGCGCTTGCTGCCACAAGCTACGGAGGGGTTGAGGGTGCGTCAATGATTCGGACAGGAAATTCTTCCGAGGCACCCCGGCGACCTCGTGACCCGGGCGCCCGGACGGCGGCACCGGTCGGGCCGATGGCGCAGGTGGGGCCGCCGGGGCCGGTCGGCCGAACGGGGAGCGGGGCGGCGCGCACCGGCGCGGACCGGCCGGAAGCCGACGGTGCGGCGGGGGCCAGGAGGTGACCCGTGAGCCCGGCGAGGATGACGGCGGGAGGCACGACGGGAAGCCGGCGGCGAGGAACGGCACGAGGCCGGCCGGAATCCGGGAGGCAGCGGCGGGGACGGTGGCCGGGATGCGGCACGGGCACATTCCGGGTACGAGCGCGACGCACCCTCGCCCGACGGACGGGGAGACGGCGCACCCGCCCTGAACGAACAGCGGCCCACCTGCGCATTCGCAGATGGGCCGCTGTGTCCGGGTGGGCGATACTGGGTTCGAACCAGTGACCTCTTCGGTGTGAACGAAGCGCTCTCCCACTGAGCTAATCGCCCGGGCACAGGAAGAACATTACCCCATGTCAGGGGGTGCCCGTGACCGGCGGCGGGGGACGCCGGCCGCCCTTCGCGACCGGCCCCGGATCACTGGTCCTCGATCTTCCAGGGCATCACGACGCCGAACTTCGAGACATAGATCCCGACGAGGACGGCCACGACCACCAGGCCGATCACCGTCAGGGTGATGTTGCGTCGCCGTACCTTGGGATCGAGTGCCTTCTGCGCCGCCTCGGTGACCTTGCGTTTGGTCCAGCGCAGCACCAGCTGGGCCCACACGAACTCGGTCGCCCAGATCGCCATGCCACCGAAGATCACCACCCAGCCCGGTCCGGGCAGCGGCAGCATGATCACGCCGGCGACCACGACCGCCAGGCCCACCACGAAGACGCCCACCTGCCAGCTCAGGTGCAGCATCCGGCGAGCCTTGACGAACTCCGGCGCCTTGGAGCCGAGCCCGTTCTCGCTCCCGCCCGCCCCGTCCGGCCCGTCGGCCCTCGCCCCGCCCGGCTTCCCGGTCGGCCCGGTCTCGTCCGATGTCACGGCGACCTCGCCCGGCTCGTCACTCCCCGTGTTCATACGGATGAACACTACCCGAGACAAACCGGTCACCGAAATGGTCCTGGCACCCGGACGGGCCCTCGGCCGAAAGAGTTACATAAAGACACGCAAAACACTCAGAGGGGTTTACAACGGCACCGTAGGTGGCATGTCGATTTCGCCGACGTGCGAATCCCCGAGCGCACACTGAGCGAAAGGCCCTGGCGCTTATGAACACCACGGTCAGCTGCGAGCTGCACCTGCGCCTCGTTGTGTCGAGCGAGTCATCCCTGCCTGTCCCCGCAGGCCTGCGGTACGACACGGCCGACCCCTACGCCGTGCACGCCACCTTCCACACCGGAGCCGAGGAGACCGTCGAGTGGGTGTTCGCCCGCGACCTCCTGGCTGAGGGACTTCACCGTCCCACCGGTACCGGCGACGTCCGCGTATGGCCGTCGCGCAGTCATGGTCAGGGCGTCGTGTGTATCGCCCTGAGCTCTCCGGAGGGTGAGGCTCTGCTCGAGGCCCCGGCGCGGGCCCTTGAGTCGTTCCTGAAGCGGACCGATGCCGCGGTGCCGCCGGGCACCGAGCACCGGCACTTCGATCTGGATCAGGAACTTTCACACATCCTGGCGGAGAGCTAGGCCGAGGCCGCCACAGAGCCGCCCGGCGCCGTCCACTCGGGGAGACGGCTCGGGCCAAGACAACCGCATACGGTATGCACCGATGCCGTCACCGTGGGGCCCCACGGTGACGGCGTCGGCGTGCCCGTTGCGGTCGGCATGTCTCGAATTCGGTCGGCATGTCTTCGCTCCGAGGGGGAAGGCGGGCGGTGACGGTGGTGACTTGCCGTCGCGGTCGCGCCGAAAGTCCGGGGCAGTGACAGAAAGTCACTACTGGAATCCGTACGGATGCCCGGGCGGAGCCGACCTGGAACGCCTGCGGGGCCGGAGCCGTTCCACGGGCAGGTGCGGCCCGCCCACCGCCGTCGCCGTGGTCGCGGGAACCACTACCATCGGCCAGCATCGGCGGGCGCCAGCCCACCCCCCAGGCCAGGGAGCGAAATGTGCTGATCACCCACGACACCCGGCGTGCACTCGACGCCGTGGTGGATCTGGTCAACACCGCACCGGATGACGAGACGGCCCCGGACGGGCTGGCGGATCTCCGGGCCCTCACGGATTTCGTACGAAAGCACGAGGTCAGTGATGTCGGGGTGCTGTCGGAGTTCGACCTGTCGGCGGTGCGTCGGATCCGCGGGCGGTTCGCCGGGATCTTCGCGGCCCGGGACGCCCGGACGGCCGCCGGAATGATCAACGAGCTGGTCGCGGCCGCGGGCACCACGCCCCGGCTCACGGACCACGACGGCTACGACTGGCATGTGCACTACTTCGCCCCGGGTGCCTCCATCGCCGACCACCTGGCGGCCGACTGCGGGATGGCGCTGGCGTTCTTCGTGGTGGCCGGGGAGGAGGAGCGGCTGCGCCGCTGCGAGGCGCCGGACTGCCGGCGCGCCTTCGTCGACCTCTCGCGCAACCGCTCCCGGCGGTACTGCGACAGCCGCACCTGCGGCAACCGTCTGCATGTGGCCGCGTACCGGGCGCGCCGCAAGGAAGCCACGGGCTGAGGCACGCCGGAACGCGCGGTCGAGGCGGGCGCGCCACCGCCGAAGCGGACGGTCGTGGCGGGCGAGCGCCGAAGCGGACGGTCCAGCGGGCACGCACCGAAGCGGACGGTCGTGGCGGGCGAGCGCCGAAGCGGACGGTCCAGCGGGCACGCCACCGAAGCGGACGGTCGAGGCGGGCACGCACCGAAGCGGGCGAGTGCCGGACCGGACCGTGCGAGATGCGACGCGATCCCCGGCGGGTGACGCCGGGGAACGCGGGTACGGCTCACAGCATCAGCAGGTCATGCAAAGAGGCCATGAGGAGCAGACACCCGATCACCGCAAGGAAGATCATCAGCGGTGGCTGGGAAAGGGCGAATAGGCATCCGCGCGGCTCGTCCTGCTGCGGCGCGGCATCGCTCTGTTTCGTGTCCAGCATCTCGCGGCGATGATGACGCAGCCGACCCCGACCACGCGATCAACACGCCCGTAAAGAGCGGGAGTTCGCCGGATTCCGTGACCTGCGGAGCCGGGCATGATCACACACTGGGCAAGGCTTGATCATTTTCTGACCGACCCGGTCCTTCCGGGTCGTTCCAGCCCGGGTCGCGCGCGTCGCCTGCCGGGGCTCCCGGCGTCGGGTCCCGTGCTTCTCCGACGTCAGATCCCGTGCTTCTTCAGGATGGCCTCGATGTCGCTGAAGTCGTCCGCGGGAGACTGCCCCGGCTCGGCAGCGGGCCGGCCGGCCGGGCGGGTGCCCGGTCGCGTGCCCGGTCCCAGCGCGCGGGCCGGGGCGGCGGGCTCAGCCGCCCCGCGCGGTGCCGAGCGGGCCTCCTTGCGCTGCCTGCGGCTGCCGCCGCCGCGACGCTCCACGGCGCGCGTGGTCGCGAACAGCACCCAGGAGGCGACGAGCGCGGCGAATCCGGCCCAGGCCGTGGGGCTGAAGGCGGTGTCGGCGGCCCAGCCGACGACACCCGTCATCACCAGGCCGATCGGGACGAGGGAGTAGGCGGCGATCCGGGCGGCCTTGAGGAAACGCCTGCGGTAGGCCGTGACCGCCGCGATGCCCAGGCCTGCCACGGAGACGGCGGAACAGACGGTCTCGGCAATCATCCGGTCCTCCAGGCAGGGTTTGTCGGGCCAGGGACACTTCGTCCCCTCCATCCTGCACCGCCCGGACCTCGTCGGGCCATCGTCCGGCCCCACATCAGGGACATCTCCGGGTCGCCTCCTCCGCAGGTGCCGGTCGCGGCCACCGCGACCCGGCGATCCCGGCGGCCCGTCGGCCCGCCGTCCCTACGACCGCGACGGCCCCGGTTGGGACGGTCGCGCGGGGCTGGGAGACTGGGGGCATGAGCGACTCCTCCCCCGCGCACCCCACCGCCCCCGCCGCCGTGCTCGACGTGTGGTGCGAACTCCAGTGCCCGGACTGCCGTAGTGCCCTCGACGACCTGCGCGCCCTGCGCGAGCGGTACGGCGACCGGCTGGAGCTGCGGCTGCGGCACTTCCCGCTGGAGAAGCACAAGCACGCGTTCGCCGCGGCGCAGGCCGTCGAGGAGGCCGTGGAGCAGGGACAGGGCTGGCCGTACGTCGAAGCGGTCCTGGGCCGGGTCGAGGAGCTCGACCGCCGGGGAGAACGCTTCCTGGTCGAGGTGGCCGGGGAACTCGGCCTGGACGCCGAGGAGTTCGACACGGCACTCGTCGACGGCCGGCACATCCTGATCGTGGACGCCGACCAGGCCGAGGGCAAGGCCATCGGTGTGACCGGCACCCCCACCTACGTCATCGGCGGCGAGCGCCTCGACGGCGGCAAGAGCCAGGAGGGGCTGCGCGAGCGCATCGAGGAGATCACGGACCGGCTCCTGGCCGGATAGCCGTCCCGGGGCCGGCTCCTCGGACCCGGCCCTGCGGGGCCCTTCCTACAGCAGGTGCTTGTAGAAGACGCGCTGCCGGGTCTCGTAACCGAGCGACTCGTACAGCCGCTCGGCCGGGGTGTTCCCCGCGAACACGTTGAGGCCGAGGGTGCGGCTGCCGCCGGCGACCGCCCGGGCCTCCGCCAGCAGCATCAGCGTACGGCCGTGTCCGTGGCCGCGACGGTCGGCGTCGACCTCCACGTCGTAGACGAAGGCACCGCCGTCGCGCCACCCCAGCCACAGGACACCCACTCGGGTCCCCTCGTGCTCCAGGACGCTGAACGTGTTGTGCGCGGTGGCGACCCCTCGCTCTCGCAGATGCGCGTGGTCCCGGCGCGACTTGGCGTACGCCTCGGCCTCGGGCAGGCCGCGCTCGATCCACTCCTGCGCGTACGCCTGCGACTCGTGGGCCAGCCAGGTCTCGAACTCGTCTTCCGTCATGGGCCGCGCCCGACTGCCGGCGGGCAGTTCGGGCGGGACGTCGGAGAGCGGCTTGGCCATGATGCGGTTGCGCAGGACGTAGCCCAGGTTCGTGGCGAGCCTGGCCGCCGTCGGGGCGTCCTCGGGAACGACCGCCTCGATCTGCCGGCAGCCCCAGCCGCGCGCCACCTCCTCGGCGGCGAGTGCGGCGACCGTGCCCCGGCCGCGTCGGCGGTCCGGCTCCTCCACGCGCAGGTCCAGGATCCGGGCCACCGACTCGCCGAGGCTGGGGGAGGTGCCGAGATGGATCGCGCCCACGGGACGGCTGTTCACACACACCTGGTAGTGGCGCGAGCACAGCCCGTCGGCGGCGCGCTGGAGCGGCTCGGTCGGCCGCAGGGTCGTGGTCATCAGGGGTGTTCTACCCGGTACGGCGCCCCGGGACAGCCGAATTTTTCCCGGTGCGCCCCGTCACCCCCGGCCCGCCCGTGCAACGCGGCGCACATGCTTCGGTCAGGGATCGAGGTCGTGCCCCGAGCGCTCGTCGAAGATCCGCATGGCCTTGGCGGTCACGGGGCCCGGCGCGCCGGGGAGTTCGCGCTCGTCGACGCGGTGCACGGCCTGGACGTCGCGCAGGGTGGAGGTCAGGAAGACCTCCTCCGCCCGTTCCAGGACGTCCAGCGGCAGCTCGGTCTCCTTCGCGCCGGTCCACTCGACCGCCAGCGCGCGCGTGATGCCCGCGAGACACCCGGAGGCGACCGGCGGGGTGTGGATCTCACCGTCGAGGACGACGAAGACGTTGGAACCCGTGCCCTCGCAGAGCTGTCCCACGGTGTTGGCGAAGAGGGCCTCGGTGGCGCCGTGCGCGTGCGCGCGGGCCAGGGCGACGACGTTCTCGGCGTACGAGGTCGTCTTCAGGCCGGTGAGCGCGCCGCGTTCGTTGCGGGTCCAGGGGACCGTGACGACGGCTGTGGAGTCGGCGCGGCGACCGGTCGCGCCGAGGGCGACCACGAGGGTCGGGCCGTCCGCGCCGCGGTCGGAGCCCAGCGGGCCGTGGCCGCCGGTGTACGTGATGCGCAGCCGGCCGAGCGGCATCGGGTTGGCCTCGACGACGGCGGCGCAGGCGCGGCGGACCTCGTCGAGGTCGGGGTCGGGCAGGCCCAGGCCGCGCGCGGACCGGGTGAGCCGGTCGAGGTGCCGGGTGAGCGCGAACGGTCTGCCCTCGACCGTCTTCACCGTCTCGAAGATGCCGTCGCCCACGGTCAGCCCGTGGTCGAAGACGGACACACGGGCGGACTCGGCGTCCTCCAGACCGCCGTCGAGCCAGATCCTCACGTCAGTGCCTCTCCATCTGAATCCGAGCTTGCCCCGTACGTTCCCGACGCTACCGCGAGCAGCCGGGACGCCTTCAGTTCGGTCTCCCGCCACTCCCCCTCGGGGTCGGACCCCCAGGTGATGCCGGCTCCGGTGCCGAAGCGCAGGGCGCCTTCGGCGCGGTCGATCCAGAAGGTACGGATGCCGACGGCCAGCTCGCCCTCGCCGCGGTCGGCGTCGATCCAGCCGACGCCGCCGCAGTAGGGGCCGCGGGGTGCCGTCTCCAGGGCGGAGATGATCCGCAGGGCGCTGGACTTGGGGGCGCCGGTGACCGAGCCGGGCGGGAAGGCGGCGGCGAGCAGTTCGGGCCAGCCGGTGCCCGGGCGCAGTTCGCCGCGGACCGTGGAGACGAGGTGGACCAGGCCGGGGTGCTTCTCGACGGCGCACAGGTCGGGGACGGTGACGCTGCCGGTGGCGCAGACCTGCCCGATGTCGTTGCGGACCAGGTCCACGATCATCACGTTCTCGGCGTAGTCCTTCTCCAGCAGGTCCGCCTCGGTGCGGCCGGTGCCCTTGATCGGGCCGGACTCGACCGTGCGGCCGTCGCGGCGCAGGAAGAGTTCGGGCGAGGCGGTGGCGATCTCCACACCGTGCCGGGGCAGCCGAATCGTTCCTGCGTACGGCGCCGGGTTGCCGCGGGCGAGCAGTGCGGTCAGGGCGTCCACGTCGGCGTCGGACGCGACCGGCGCGGACAGCACCCGGCAGAGGTTCGCCTGGTACACCTCGCCGGCCGCGATGTGGTCGCGGATCCGCCGGACGGCGGCCGTGTAGGCGGAGCGGTCGAGGGAGGAGGTCCAGTCGGCGACCGCAGGTCCGCGCCAGCCGCCCGGCACCGGGGCCGGCACCGGCTCCGTGTGTACGTCCGCGAACCGGGCGCAGGTCAGACCGCCCTCGAAGTCGGCGCAGACGGCCCAGAACCCGGCCGAGTCCAGAGCCGCGGGGTCGCTGGTGACATCGAGCAGGCCGGTGGCGACACGGTCGCCGAAGCGGGCCAGGGGAGGGAGGTCGAGCACGTTGTCGAGTCTAGGCGGGTGACGTTCGGGTGGCCTCGCCGTGTCCGGTCGGGGGGCCCGCGCAGGTCCGCGGGGCGACGCGGGGCAGCACGCTGCGCAAACGCGTTTTTGTGCTGGCCCGGGAATCCGCTAGAGTTCAACACGTCGCCGGGACGCGCAAGCGGAACGGAAACGACAAGCGGACGTAGCTCAGTTGGTAGAGCGCAACCTTGCCAAGGTTGAGGTCGCGAGTTCGAGCCTCGTCGTCCGCTCGAAGGAACCAGGGGTCTTCCCGATCCCCTACACTCCTGGTGGAGTGGCCGAGAGGCGAGGCAACGGCCTGCAAAGCCGTCTACACGGGTTCAAATCCCGTCTCCACCTCCAAGGACGATTAGCTCAGCGGGAGAGCGCTTCCCTGACACGGAAGAGGTCACTGGTTCAATCCCAGTATCGTCCACTGGCCCGTAAGGGCCTTGATCCGCAAGGATCCCCGCGCGATTAGCTCAGCGGGAGAGCGCTTCCCTGACACGGAAGAGGTCACTGGTTCAATCCCAGTATCGCGCACGCAGTGCCCATGACCGACTCCATGGAGTCGTCGTGGTCCCGAGGACGATTAGCTCAGCGGGAGAGCGCTTCCCTGACACGGAAGAGGTCACTGGTTCAATCCCAGTATCGTCCACACACCGGATCCCCCGGCCGTCACGTACGGCCGGGGGATTCCTCGTGTCAGGACGAGAACAGCATGTGGCCGAAGCTCTTGTGCCGGTGGTGACCGCCGTAGTGCCCACCGCCGTGGTGGCCGCCACCGTGTCCGCCGCCGTGCGGGGCACCCCAGGCGGGCGCCGACGGCGCGGGGTACGCCTGCGGAGCGGGCGGCGGCGGGGCGGGCTGGGTCCACTGGGACTCCAGTCGGGTCAGCGCCTCCAGCTCGCCGTAGTCGAGGAAGATCCCCCGGCAGCCGCTGCACTGCTCGATCTGGACACCGTTGCGGTTGTAGGTGTGCATCGGCGCATGACACTTCGGACAATGCATGGTCGGCCCAACTCCTCGTCGATCGGTCCTGCTTCGCGTCTCGCCAGGACAGACTCTGCCCGGCCGCGGTCGGTTGCACCTTACTTCGCGCAGTCCCCTCCCAACTCCAAGGGGATCGCGCCCATTCGGGCACATGCGTCGACAACGGACAGTTCCACTTCGTCCAGGGGCCGGTCCGCGGCGATCGCCTTGGTCACGGCGCGGGCGGCGCTCTGCACGGTCAGGGCCCGGGCCGGGACGTCCAGGGCGGGCCAGGGGTCGCCGTCCGCGGGCACGGCGGGGCCCGCCGCCGCGCGGTAGGCGGCCAGGAACCGGGTCCATTCGCCGGGCGGGAGCAGTCCGCAGGCGTACCAGGCGGCGGGACGCGCCAGGTCCCAGGCCGCGACGCCGGTGCCGAGGTCGTCGATGTCGATCAGCCGCCAGGGGCCGTCCGGGGCCGGGTGCCGTACCAACTGGCCGAGGTGCAGGTCGCCGTGGCAGAGGGTGGCCCGGTCGGGCATCGGGGCCGCGTCGCGGGCCCAGGCGGGCAGGGCGGCCCAGGCGCGCAGGACCGGTGGAACGGCCGGATGCGAGGCGGGCGCGGCACGCAGCAGGGCCACGGCGCGGGCCGCCTTGGCGGGGCCGCGCATCGGGGGCGGCGCGTGCGGGGCGGCCGGGACCGGGGTGCGGTGCAGCCGGGCGAGGAGGGTGCCCGCCGCTTCCCAGGGAGCGGCGTCGGGGTCGTCCGGGTCCACGGGACTGCCGTACGGCCAGAGGGTCACGAGCCGGCCGTCGACCGAGGCCGGACTCGGCTCCAGCGGGGGCAGCAGGACGTCCGGGAGGGTGGCGGCCACGCGGAGCCGGAGGGTCAGTTCGGTGCGGGCGGTGTCCGGGGCGTGCGCCTTGGCGACGCTCCCGGCGTGCCGGACGACGGTGGCGTCCGGGCGGTCGGCGAGGGTGCTGGGGGTGCCGGGGTTGCCGCAGAGGCAGGGGCCGCCCTCCGGATGGGCCGCGGTCCGGGCCTTCTCGGCGAGTGCGGGCAGCAGCAGGTCGGCGGTCATGGGTCCCCCAGCGTCGTACGGCTCTGGCCGGAGCGTACGCAACCGGATCGGAGCACCGGACGGCACCCGGGCGGGCCGGACCGGACCGGACGTCGCTCGGCGGGGGGACCAGGCCGAGGGGCAGAACGGCACCCGGGCGGACCGGGGCAGGCCGGACGGGGCAGGCCGGACCGGGGCAGACCGGACGGGGGCTCAAGCGGACCTGATCGGGGCACCGGACGGCACCCGGGTGGGGCCGACGGGGAAACGGCAATGCCGGCGCAGCTCCCCAGCTGCGCCGGCATCATCTGCCGTCCGCCGCACCCCCGTCCCCACGGGGTTTCATGGGTGGATGTCCCCGCCCGGACCGCTCTTCCGGGCCTGGGGTCGCCGCTCAGCGCCCCAGCATCACGCCCACGGACGACGCCTGTGTGGCCACCGTCTCCCAGCCGTCGAACACCAGCAGGAGCAGGGCCGCCAGGGGAAGGGCCATGAGCGTCGCCACCAACGGGTGGCGACGGCCCGTGCGGCGTGGGCGCGTGAAGCGCCCCTGGGTGCGGATCGTCGTCCGCGGTGCCGTGTGGGCCATGGTCCCTCTCCTGACCGTGTTGCGTTGTCGTCGACAGCGGCGGGTGTCTGACCTCGGGGGACGAGTGCTGCACCCGCCGCTTGACTTCAAATCTAGGGGCGCGGCGCCGGTCGGGCGTCATGCCCTCGTACCGATTGGCGGGCCTCCCCGAGGATGAGCCGTGACCTGCGGTGTACTCCGCAGGGTGGAGACGAGGTTCCAGGACTCGGGGTCATCCCCGAGGAGGTGTCCGGTGTGCCCTCGCATTTCCGGACTGTTCTCGCGGGACCTCGTCCGCCCGGCCGGGGCCGGCACTCCGGTACGCCGGGAGGAGGACCTTACGGACGATCGGACTTCCGGGTCATGGGAGCGGTTCAGGAGCCCCGCAGACGGTGACTTCGCTCACTTCCCGTACATCTCGGGACACCCCGGACCCCGCCCGGCGGCCCGTGCCGACCGCCGTCGTCCGGTACGTCCGCGCACTCCCGTCGGTACGCGGGCCACACTGCGGGCCGTCAACCATTTGGTGATCAACACCCCTTCCCTGGCGTGGGGTTGACGAAGCCGGTGGCTCAAAGCGGCTCTGTTCTCTGGCTCCCTGACCACTCCTCATATCCCGTGCCCGGCAAGCACAATCCATCCGGCCGAGAGGGCGCGGCCTCTGCGCGCGGGCGGCTGTGGAAACGTAAGCTGTGGCACGTCACACGGACCGGGCAGCGGGGATGAACATGGCGATGATGCGCCTGAGGCGCGAGGACCCGCGCGTCGTCGGCTCGTTCAGGCTTCACAGACGGCTCGGCGCGGGCGGCATGGGCGTCGTCTACCTGGGCTCCGACAAGAAGGGGCAGCGGGTCGCGCTGAAGGTGATCCGGCCCGACCTGGCGGAGGATCAGGAGTTCCGCTCGCGGTTCGCGCGTGAGGTGTCCGCGGCGCGGCGGATCCGTGGTGGGTGCACGGCGCGGCTGGTGGCCGCGGACCTGGACGCGGACCGTCCCTGGTTCGCCACGCAGTACGTGCCCGGCCCGTCCCTGCACGACAAGGTCGCCGACGAGGGACCGCTCGGCGCGGCCGAGGCGGCCGCGATCGGCGCGGCCCTGTCGGAGGGCCTGGTCGCGGTGCACGAGGCCGGGGTCGTGCACCGGGACCTGAAGCCGTCCAACATCCTGCTGTCCCCCAAGGGGCCGCGGATCATCGACTTCGGCATCGCCTGGGCGACCGGCGCCTCCACGCTCACCCACGTCGGCACCGCGGTCGGCTCCCCCGGCTTCCTCGCCCCCGAGCAGGTGCGCGGGGCCGCCGTCACCCCGGCGACGGACGTGTTCTCGCTGGGCGCCACCCTCGCGTACGCCTCCACCGCCGACTCGCCTTTCGGGCACGGCAGTTCCGAGGTGATGCTGTACCGGGTGGTGCACGAGGAGGCCCATCTGCACGGCGTGCCCGACGCGCTGGCCCCGCTGGTGCGCGCCTGTCTGGCGAAGGACCCCGAGGATCGGCCCAGTACGCTCGAACTGTCCTTGCGGCTCAAGGAGATCGCCGCCCGTGAGGCCCAGGGCCTGACCGACGGACGGCCGCCCGCGCCGCGCACGGGCGAGGCGGACCGGCCCACCGGGCGGCTGGCCGAGGCCAGTTATCCGGAGCAGTTGCGGGCCGCGCCCCGGCGATCGCCGGGGCATCCGGGAGGGCAGGGGACTCCGCCGCCCCGGGGTGCCACCCCCACCCCCTCACGCGGTCCGGCCCCGGCCGTCCGGAGCGGGGGGACCCCGTCGCGCGGCGGCAGTGCCTCGCGGGGCAACAGCACCGCGTCCCGGTCCGGCGCCCGGCCCACTCCGGCCTCGCGCAACACCGGTCGGTCGGGCACCGGCGGCCGGACGGGACCGCGCAGCGGTGCGGGCCGTCCGGCGCCCAGGACCACCGGGACCGGTCGGCGGCCGGCGAATCCGCGGCTGCTGCGGCAGCGGCTGTTCGTGTTCGTCGTGGTGACGCTGCTCGTCGCGCTCGCCATCGCGGTGGTACAGGGCTGTCAGGGGCCGGCGCGTGGACTCGGGGGCGGCGGCGACGTCGTACGACGGTCCGGCGCGGAGCCGCACCCACCCGCGCCGTCGCTCGGGGAGCGGATGAAGCAGCCGTACGAGTCGACGCTGCGGGCCGACGGCCCGGAGTGACCCGGCCGGCCACCCCGCCGGACGCACGCCACCGCGGGTACGCCCCGTCGCCCTCGGCCGGCTGCCGGACGGCCGTCGGTCAGGCGGTCGGGCGTCCCGTGGCCACCGCGTAGAAGGCGACCGCCGCCGCCGCGCCCACGTTGAGGGAGTCGACGCCGTGGGCCATCGGGATGCGGACCCATTCGTCGGCGGCGACCAGGGCCTGGGTGGACAGGCCGTCGCCCTCCGCGCCGAGCATCAGGGCCACCCGGTCCATCCGGTGCGGGGCGGCCTCGTCGAGGGACCTGGCCTTCTCGTCCGGGGTGAGGGCGAGCAGGGTGAAGCCCGCCTCGCGGACCGAGTCGAGACCCTTGGGCCAGGTGTCGAGGCGGGCGTAGGGCACCGAGAAGACCGCGCCCATCGAGACCTTGACGGACCGGCGGTAGAGCGGGTCGGCGCAGTCGGGCGAGAGCAGGACCGCGTCCATGCCGAGGGCGGCCGCCGAACGGAAGATCGCGCCGATGTTCGTGTGGTCGTTCACCGACTCCATGACCGCCACCCGGCGGGCGGTGCGCAGCAGTTCGGCCGCCGTGGGCAGCGGCTTGCGCTGCATGGAGGCGAGGGCGCCGCGGTGCACGTGGTAGCCGGTGACCTTCTCGGCGAGCTCCGGGCTGACCGCGTAGACGGGGGCCGGGAGCTCGTCGATGACGTCGCGCATGACGTCGACCCACTTCGCGGACAGCAGCATCGAGCGCATCTCGTACCCGGCGTCCTTGGCCCGGCGGATGACCTTCTCGCCCTCGGCGATGAACAGGCCCTCGGCGGGCTCGCGCTTGCGGCGCAGCTCCACGTCGGTCAGGCCCGTGTAGTCGCTCAGGCGCGGGTCGGCGGGGTCCTCAACGGTGATGAGATCGGCCACAGGGTGATACTGCCTTGTCCTGGGTGTGGTGCCAACGGCTCGGAACGGGTTGTGTTACCCGGGGTTACTCGGTGGTGCGGGGGCCCACGCCGACGACCTCGCCGATGACGATGACGGCCGGGGGCCGCACGTCCTCGGCGCGCACCGTCTCGGCGACGGTCGCGAGGGTGGCGTCGACGCGGCGCTGGGCGGCCGTCGTGCCCTCCTGGACCAGGGCGACGGGGGTCTCGGGAGACCTGCCGTGCGCGACGAGCGTCTCGGCGATCTTCCCGATCTTGTCGACGCCCATGAGCACCACGAGCGTACCGGTCAGCCGGGCGAGCGCCGGCCAGTCGACCAGGGAGCGCTCGTCGTCGGGGGCGACATGGCCGCTGACCACCGTGAACTCATGGGCGACCCCACGGTGGGTGACGGGGATGCCGGCCGCGCCCGGCACCGAGATGGAGCTGGAGATGCCCGGGACGACCGTGCACGGGATGCCCGCCTCGGCGAGTGCCTGGAGCTCCTCCATGCCACGGCCGAAGACGTACGGGTCGCCGCCCTTCAGCCGGACGACGGACCTGCCCTTCCTGGCGTGCTCGATCAGCGCGTTGTTGATGGCCTCCTGGGCCATGAAGCGCCCGTACGGGATCTTCGCCGCGTCGATCACCTCGACGTGCGGCGGGAGTTCGGCCAGCAGGTCGCGCGGGCCGAGCCGGTCGGCGATGACGACGTCCGCCTCGGCGAGCAGCCGCCGGCCGCGGACCGTGATCAGGTCCGGGTCGCCGGGACCGCCGCCGACGAGGGCGACGCCGGGGGTGCGGGTGCGGTGGTGCGGGGCTACGAGGGTGCCGTCGCGCAGGCCCTCCACGACCGCGTCCCGGACGGCGGCGGTGTGCCGGGGGTCGCGGCCGCGCGCGTCGGTGGTGAGCACGGCCACGGTGACGCCCTCGCTGTGGCCGGTGGCCGGGGTCCAGGCGGTCGCCGCGTCGGCGTCGTCGGAGCGCACGCACCAGACGCGGTGGGCCTCGCCCTCGGCGGAGGCCCGGGCGTTCGCCTCCGGGTCGCTGGTGGCGATCAGCGCGTACCAGGCGTCGGCGAGGTCGCCGTCTGCGTAGGGGCGCCGCTGCCAGGCGATCTCGCCCGCGTCCGCCATGGCCTCGACGGACGGCGTCGCCTCCGGGGACACCAGGAGGATGTCGGCGCCCGCCGCGATCAGCGCCGGGAGCCGGCGCTGGGCGACCTGACCGCCGCCGAGGACGACCACGCGGCGGCCGGCCAGACGGAGGCCTACGGGATAGGCGGGGTGTTCGGCCATGAGGGGGCGGCTCCTCGTCCTCGTCCTGGCGATGCGAAGGGCGCTACAGCTCCGGAGCGGCCCTGACGTGCGAATTTTAGCCGTGGTGCGGGGTACGGCAGGGGGCGGGGGCGGGCACCGGAACTCCCGGCCGCCCCGACCCCGCCCCGTGGTGGGCTACTTCTCGGTGACGCCCGCCGAGTCGAACGTCGCCACCTCGTGCATCGCTCGTGCCGTGCTCTGCACCAGCGGGAGCGCCAGCAGGGCGCCCGTGCCCTCGCCCAGGCGCAGGTCCAGGTCGACCAGGGGGCGCAGGCCCAGCTTGTTGAGGGCCGCCACATGGCCCGGCTCGGCGCTGCGGTGACCCGCGATGCAGGCCGCGAGGACCTCCGGGGCGATGGCGCGGGCCACCAGGGCGGCGGCGCCGGCGCTGACACCGTCCAGGATCACCGGGGTGCGCAGCGAGGCGCCGCCCAGGAGCAGACCGACCATCGCCGCGTGCTCGAAGCCTCCGATCGCCGCGAGGACGCCGATGGGATCGGCGGGGTCGGGCTGGTGGAACTCCAGGGCGCGGCGCACGACATCGGTCTTGCGGGCGAGGGTCTCGTCGTTGATGCCGGTGCCGCGGCCGGTGACCTCGGCCGGGTCGGCGCCGGTGAAGACGGAGATGAGGGCGGCCGACGCGGTGGTGTTGGCGATGCCCATCTCACCGGTGAGCAGGGCCTTGTTGCCGGCCGCCACCAGGTCACGGGCGGTCTCGATGCCCACCTCGATGGCCTGCTTGGCCTCCTCGCGGGTCATCGCGGGGCCGGTGGTCATGTCCGAGGTGCCCGCGCGGATCTTGCGCGGCAGCAGACCGGGGGTGGCCGGGAGGTCGGCCGCGACGCCCACGTCGATGACGCAGACCTCGGCGCCGACCTGCGCGGCGAAAGCGTTGCAGACCGCTCCCCCGCCCAGGAAGTTGGCCACCATCTGGGCCGTGACCTCCTGCGGCCAGGGGGTGACGCCCTGGGCGTGCACACCGTGGTCGCCCGCGAAGATCGCGACGGCCGCGGGCTCCGGGATCGGCGGCGGGCACTGCCGGGACAGGCCGGACAGCTGCGCGGAGATGATCTCCAGCATGCCGAGCGCGCCGGCCGGCTTGGTCATGCGCTTCTGCCGCTCCCAGGCCTCGCCGAGCGCCTTGGCGTCCAGCGGACGGATCCCGGCGACGGTCTCGGCGAGCAGGTCGTGCGGGTCCTCGCCGGGCAGCGCGCGACGGCCGTACGTCTCCTCGTGCACGACCCAGGACAGGGGACGGCGCTTGGACCAGCCCGCCTGCATCAGCTCGGGCTCCTCCGGGAACTCGTCGACGTACCCGACGCACAGGTAGGCGACGACCTCCAGGTGGTCGGGCAGGCCGAGGGCGCGGACCATCTCGCGCTCGTCGAAGAAGCTGACCCAGCCGACGCCGAGGCCCTCGGCGCGGGCGGCGAGCCAGAAGTTCTCCACGGCGAGCGCGGCGGAGTACGGGGCCATCTGCGGCTGGGTGTGCCGGCCGAGAGTGTGCCGGCCGCCGCGGGTCGGGTCGGCGGTGACGACGACGTTCACCGGGGTGTCGAGGATCGCCTCGATCTTCATTTCCCTGAACTGCTTGGCCCGGCCCTTGGGCAGCGACTTGGCGTACGCCTCGCGCTGGCGCATGGCCAGTTCGTGCATGGTGCGGCGGGTCTCGGCCGACCGGATCACGACGAAGTCCCAGGGCTGCGAGTGGCCCACGGACGGGGCCGTGTGGGCCGCCTCCAGGACGCGCAGCAGCACCTCGTGCGGGATCGGGTCGTTGCGGAAGCCGTTGCGGATGTCACGGCGCTCGCGGATCACCCGCAGCACGGCCTCGCGCTCGGCTTCGGCGAAGCCGGGGGCGGCCGGGCCGGTGGACTCTCGTACTTCTTCCACTGCGGCCGTGCTCTCTTCTTCCTGGTCTTCCTGTCCGGCGCCCCTGGTGTCCAGGTCCGCCGCCTGCTGTACGACGCCCGGGTCGTGCTCGGCGGTCTCGGCGTTCTCGGCGTCCTGGCCCGGGGCCGGTTCGGCCTCCCGGGGGGCGGGGACCACGGCGACGGGTTCCGGGAGCTGCGCGCCCGGCGTCTGTGCCTGGGCCTCCGGCGCCTGTGCCTGGGCCTCCGGCGCCTGGATGGGCAGGACGATGGGGTGCGGCGGGGTCGGGGCGAGGTGCGGGGTGGTCGGCACCATGCCCTCGACCGGGACGAACCGGCCCACGGGCTGGTCCTGGCCGGTCTCGACCAGCGGCTCGGCCGCGGGTGCGTCGGCGCTCTGCGGGGCGGACTCGGCGGCGGGCGGCATCTGCGCCGCGACACCGGGGTGCGTGGGCGCCTGGGCCTGGTCCTGGGCCTGTGCCTGGTCGGCGGCGAGCTCGGCCGGAGCAGGGGTGTCGGCCGCGGGGCGGGCGAGGCCCATCGCGTCCAGGGCCGACGGGAAGGGCGCGAACACGCCGGACTGCGGCCCGGCGACCGGCGCGACCACCTCGGCGGGCTGGGCGGCGACGGCCTCGGCGGGGGCCGGGACGGGCGCGGCGACGGGCGCGTCCTCGGGGCCGGCCGGCTGCGGGGCCTGCGGTGCCTCGGGCACCTCGGAGCCGGCGGCCGGTGCGCCCTGCGGCACGGCCGCGGCCTCGGTGCCGGGCACGATCCCGGCAGCCTCCACCGCCACGGCGTCGGCGGGCACGGCCTGCTCCGGAGCGACCTGCTCCGCTACGGCCTGCTCCGGTGTGGCCTGCTCCGCTACGACCTGCTCCGGTGCGGCGGGCGCGGGTTCGGGGGTCTGCGGGGTCTCCTGAGCCTCGGTCGTCGCCTCGACGGCGACCGCTTGCGCGGCCTGTTCGGGAACGGCCGCGTCGGACGGCGCGGGAACCTGGCCCGCGTCCTCGGCACCCGCGGCCGGCACGGGGCCCACGGGCTCCGGGGACACGGCGGCACCGGCTTCGGCCTGCCCGGGGCCGACGACGGATTCGGGGCCCGGGACCGGACCCTGCTCCGACGCCTCGGCGGCGCCGGGGACCTGGCCCGCGTCCGCGACCGCCCCGGTGTCCGGAACCTGGCCTTCGGACCCGGCGGACCCGGCCTCAGGGCCCTGCGTCGGTTCGGGCACCACTCCCGTGCCCGAACCGTCCTCCGTGCCCACGGGCTCCGCCGGCGTCGGCTCCGGGCCGGACCCGGGCGTGGCTTCGGGCGCGGGCACGGCGACCGGCACCGGCCCCTCGGCCTGTGCCGTGGCGACGCCCGCCTCGGTGGCGATACGGGCCATCACGGCCTCGGCCGCGCCGACCGGCTCGGGCTGCTGCTCCACGACCGGTTGGTCCACGGCCGGCTGTTCCACGATCTGCCGGTCCATGACCGGCTGTTCGGCAGGGGCCGCCACCGGGTACTCCACGTGTGCCGCGACCGGCTGCCCCACCTGCGCCACGACCGGGGATCCGGCCGGGGCGGCGAGCGGGTGCTCCACGACCGGGGCGGCCGTCGCGACGGGGGTCGCGGCCATGCCCACCGGCGGCTGGACCGTGCCCTGGGCGACCCAGGGCCCGCTGTTCGGCACCGCCGTCTCGCGCACCGGCGGCACGTCGAGGTACTCGGGGCCGGTCGGCGCGGGGGCCGGGTGCCGTACGGGCGCGCCCGCCGGACCCCGGTCGGCGAGGGAGCGGACCGGGCTGGCGGAGGCGTCCGGGATCAGCGGGCCGAGGTGCAGGGGTCTGCGGGGCTGGACCTGGACGGGCGGCGGCGTCGGGGTGGGCAGGCGGACGCCGCCGAGGTCGACCGAACCGGTGTCCCGGCCGGACAGCTCGTGCGGACCCGGCTCGTGAAGGGTCTCGACGACCGGCTCCGGCGCCGGCGGGGCCACTTCGTTGCCCCAGGCGCTCTGTGCGCCCGGCAGCAGCAGGTCTTCGTCCTCGGCGGTGGTCTCGGAGAGGTAGGCGTACCCGCCCGGCGCGGAGACGCCAGGCTGCTCCACCATGCCTGAGTTCTCCGGCAGCTCCTCGCCCGGGATCTGGCCGGTGTCGGTCATGCGTACCCCTCGCCCATCGGTTAGTGCCTCTACGACCAGCTCACCGGGAACGGCGCACCGACCGCCCCCGTAGTGAAGAACGAGCGTGCGTGCCCAGCGGCACGACCGAGCCGACCGCAAAAAGCGACAAAGCCATTAGGTGGCATTGTCCCGGCCGTTCCGTCGTCGCGACAGGTTGATCCGCGACAGCCCGCTGTGGACTGCGCCACGTTGCGCGTCCTCCGGTTCTTGCCGTACCACACTCACCCCAAAACGGACGGGTTTTCCGGACATTGACGAACGAATGTACGGGTCCCCCGGTGCGGTACAACGATCGGCCAGCCTACCGCGCGCGGTACGACAACAGGATCACGGGTCACGATCGGGCAGGTCCACCCGCGACCCGCCCTCGGCACGGCCGCGCCGCGCCCGGAGCGCGGCCACCGGCCCTCAGCGGGGCGCTTCGCGCTGCGGCAGTTCTCCGGTGAGCAGGAACGCCACGCTCCGCTCCCGCTCCGTCCAGACCCGGCTGTCGAGGTCGACCGACTGCAGGAGGGCGCACTCGACCCGGTAGCCGTGTTCGGTCAGGTCCCGGCCGATGACCTCGGCGGCGTCGCGGTTCGCCGCGTGCGTGACGATCCGCTGCGGGCGGCGGTCGGCGACCGCGGTGACGACGGCGGCTCCCCCGCCGGCGACGCGGACCACGTCGGGTTCGGGCAGGCGCTCCAGGACGTGCGGGGCGGTGCCGTGGACGATCTGGAGCTGCACCCCGTGGCGGCGGGCGGCGGCGTCGGTGCGGGCGCAGGCCCGCAGGTCGTGGTCGACGGCGAGGACGGCGGCCCCGGCCCGCGCCGCCTCGGTGGCGAAGGCGCCGCTGCCACAGCCGATGTCCCACACGAGGTCGCCGACCCGGGGGCCGAGCCGGGCGAGCTGGGCGGCCCGCAGCAACTGGGTCTCGCCCTCGCCGAGCGGTCCGTCGTAGGCCTCGGCGGGCAGGGTCCAGCCGCGTGGTCCGGCGGCCGGGTCGCGGCCGGCGATCCAGCCCCCGCCGTCGCCGCCGGTGCCGCGGCCGACGGGTCCGCCGATGACGATGACGACGTTCGGGTCGCGCCAGGCGTGGTCGGCGGCCTTGTCGGAGGTGACGACGGCGACCCGCTCGCGCTCGGTGCCGAGCTCCTCGCAGATCACGAAGGTGCGGTGGACGCCCTCCAGCAGCAGTCCGAGCTCCGCGGGACCGGCGCCGGGCGAGGTGAGGACCGCGACCTTGGCGTGCGCCCGGCACACGTTCACCGCGCGGCGCAGGGTGCGGCGGTGGGCGACGACCACCTGGGCGTCGTCCCAGGGCATCCCGGCCCGGGCGAACGCGGCGGCCACGGAGGAGACGGCGGGGACGACCTCGACCTCGAGCCCGAACTCGGGTGCGCGCAGGCTCCGTACGACGCCGAAGAAGCCGGGGTCGCCGTCGGCGAGCACCACCGCGGTGCCGCGATGGCCGGCCACCCTCCGGGCGGCGAGGTCGACACTGCCCAGCCGGATGCGTTCCGCGCCGGGCGGGATCTCGGGCAGTGCCAGATGGTGCGCGGCGCCGGCGACCAGCGTGGCGGCGCCGAGGGCCGCGCGTGCCGCGGCGGTCAGCGGCGAGCCGTCCCAGCCGATCACCGTGACCCGGTCGGCCATCGTCGTCAGTCTCCAGGGGTCTCGCGCAGCTGGTCGGGAAGGGTGGCCCGCGGGGGCCTTTCGTGAGACTACCTGGTGGCGGGGCGCCGGTTCGGTTCCAGCCGGTTCAGTTCCAGTCGGTGTAGGCGGTGTACGACGTGAAGCTGCCGCTGTCGGACAGTTGCTCCCCCGTGCCCTCCAGGTCCTCCGGCAGCAGGCTCCAGACGATGAAGTCGGTGCGCGTGTCGGCCCAGGTGCCGTCCTCGGCGCGGGTGCGCGCTATGCAGGCGTTGCGCAGGACTCCCTCGCTGATGCAGCCGATCTTCTGGGCGACCTGCTGCGAGGCCGTGTTGTCGGCGGCCGTGCGCAGTTCGATGCGCTCGAACTTCTGGTCCGTGAACAGCCACTGGGCGGTGCCGAGCGCCGCCTCGGAGGCGTAGCCCTCGCCGCGCGCCCAGGGGGCGACGATGTACGACAGTTCGGTGGAGCGGACGTGCCAGTTGGTCTTGCCGAGCTGGATGACGCCGACCAGCCGCTGGGTGAGGAACTCGGTGACGGCGAGGTCCAGTCCGCGTCCCGCGGCGCGTTCGGCCGGGGCGTGAGCGGTGATCCACCTGCGGGCGTCGTCCTGGGTGAACGGCTGGGGCACGCTCGTCCAGGCCGCGACCTGTTCGTCGTTCATCATCTCGGCCATGGCGGCGATGTCGTCCTCGTCGAGAGCACGCAGCACCAACCGCTCCGTGCTGATGGAGATGTCGGGGAAGGTGCTCGTCATGCGCCGCTCCGTAACCTTCGAGTCGTCAGGTACCGCTGAACTGCCCAGCATGCAGCATGAAAGCAGTGAACCGCACCACCGGGTCGACTCCCTTGCGGGAGCCGGTCCGGTGGTGCGGCGAGCCGCTCGCGCGGCGGGCTGATCAGCGGGCCGTCACGGTCCCGGGAGGAACCTAGAAGGAGGCGATGACCGAGCCGTCGTACTTGTCCTCGATGAACTTCTTGACCTCGGCGGAGTTCAGGAGCTTGGCGAGCTTCTGGACGCGCGGGTCCTTCTCGTCGCCCTTCTTGACGGCGAGGACGTTGACGTACTGGTTGCCCTTCGCGGACTCCAGGACGAGGGCTTCCTTGGCGGGCTTGAGACCGGCCGAGAGCGCGTAGTTGCCGTTGACGACCGCGGCGTCGACGTCGTCCAGGGAGCGCGCCGTCTGAGCGGCCTCGACCTCCTTGAACGTCAGGCCCTTGGGGTTCTTGTCGATGCTCTGCGGGGTCTCCTGGCCCTTGCCGCCGTCCTTGAAGGTGATCAGCCCGTTGGCGGCGAGGAGCTTGAGGGCGCGGGACTCGTTGTCGGCGTCGTTCGGGACGGCGACGGTCGCGCCGTTCTTGAGGGCGTCGACGCTCTTCACCTTGTGGGAGTAGAGGCCGAGCGGCTCGAGGTGGACGTCGGCGACGGACACGAGGTGGGTGCCGCGCTTGGCGTTGAAGTCGGCGAGGTAGGGCTTGCTCTGGAAGTAGTTGGCGTCCACCGAGCCGTCCTCGGTCGCCGTGTTCGGCGTGACGTAGTCGGTGACCTCCTTGACCTGGAGGTCGAGGCCGGCCTTCTTCGCCAGGTTGTCCTTGATGTAGTCGAGGATCTCGGCGTGCGGGGTGGGGGTCGCGGCGACGACCAGCGGCCCGCTGTAGTCGGAGGCGCCGGAGTCCTTGCCGGAGCCGCAGGCGCCGAGCCCGAGGGTGAGGGCTCCCGTGGCGAGGACGGCGGAGGTGATCTTGGTGGCGTTACGCACGAAAAGTGCCTTTCCTTAAGGGTGGAGCAACCCCACGGTGGGTGCTGTGGGGAAATCTGGGGAAACCTGGGGAAGTCGTCGGTGACCGCGGACGGGGTCCGGTCGGGTCAGCCCGTCTCGCCCGGCACGGCGGCCGGCTTGAGCAGCCGCAGCCTCGGGGCGGGGCCGGAGTGGCCGCCACGGCTGTGCAGCGAGCGGGCCGCGTAGTCGCCGGCGAACTGGATGACCGAGATGACCACCGCGAGGATGGCGACGATGATCCACATCATCTCGGACTCGAAGCGCAGGTAGCCGTAGCGGATGGCGAGGTCGCCCAGTCCGCCGGCGCCGACGGTGCCGGCCATCGCGGAGTAGCCGATGAGGGCCACGACCGTGGTGGTCGCCGAGGAGATCAGCGACGGCAGCGACTCGGGTACGAGCACCTTGCGCACGATCGTCCAGGTGTTGCCGCCCATCGACTGCACGGCCTCGACCAGCCCGCCGTCCACTTCGCGGACGGCCGTCTCGACCAGGCGGGCGAAGAACGGGACGGCGCCGATGGCGAGCGGCACGATGGCGGCCTCGCGGCCGAGGGTGGTCCCGGTGATCCAGCGGGTGAAGGTCATCAGCGCGACCATCAGGATGATGAACGGCATCGAGCGGACGATGTTCACGACCTGCCCGATGACCTTGTTCGCGACGACGTTCTGGAGCAGCCCGCCGCGGTCCGTCAGCACCAGCAGGATGCCGAGCGGCAGGCCGCCGACGATCGCGATGAGGGTGGACCAGCCGACCATGTAGAGCGTGTTCCAACACTCTTCGGACAGCAGGGGCTGCATCTCGGACCAGGTCACTTGGCACCTTCCTCGACCAGCGCGGGCGTCTGGGCCCGGTTGTCGACCACGTCGATCTGGAGGCCCTGCTCGCGCAGGAAGCCGATGGGCACGACGTTGTCCTCGAAGCGGCCGGGCAGTTCGATGCGCATCCGGCCGACCTGGAGGCCGCCGACGGTGTCGATCGCGGCGCCGAGGATGGAGACGTCGACGTTGTAGGTGCGCGCGAGCTGGGAGATGACCGGCTGGGTGGCGCTCTCGCCGTGGAAGGTGACGTCGACGACCGTGCGGTCCGCGCCGGCGGCCTCGCCCGTGACGGGGAAGAGGGCCGCGGCCAGTTCGGAGCCCGGTGTGGCGAGCAGGTCGGTGACTGTACCGGACTCGACGACCCGGCCGTTCTCCATGAGGGCGGCCGAGTCGCAGACCGACTTCACGACGTCCATCTCGTGGGTGATGAGCAGGACCGTGAGCCCCAGCTGCCGGTTGAGGTCGCGCAGCAGCTGGAGGATCGAGCGGGTGGTCTCCGGGTCGAGGGCGCTGGTGGCCTCGTCGGAGAGCAGCACCTTCGGGTCACCGGCCAGGGCGCGGGCGATGCCGACGCGCTGCTTCTGGCCGCCGGAGAGCTGTGCCGGGTAGGCCCCGGCCTGGTCGGCGAGACCGACGAGGTCGAGCAGCTCCAGCGCCTTGCGGGAACGTTCCTTCCCGGACTTGCCGAGGATTTCGAGCGGCAGCTCGACGTTGTCCTGGACGGTCCGCGAGGACAGCAGGTTGAAGTGCTGGAAGACCATGCCGATCCGGCTGCGCGCCCGGCGCAGTTCCCGGCCCGCGCGCGGTCCGCGTCCGGCGAGGGCCGTGAGGTCCTGACCGGCCACGGTGACCGTGCCGGCGGTGGGGCGTTCCAGCAGGTTGACGCAGCGGATGAGCGAGGACTTGCCGGCGCCGGACTGGCCGATGACGCCGAACACCTCGCCTTCGCGGACGTGCAGATCGACGCCGTCGAGGGCGGTGACCTCACGGCCGCGGGAGCGGTAGACCTTGGTCAGGCCCGAGGTGGTGATCACTGGGGTTTCCGTCACTGTCGAGTGCGCGGGCATGGGGATGCCCGGGGCACGGGTGCGTTCGTTCAGGGACGCGGCAGGTTCTCGCGGTGGCAGCGGTGGCAGCGGTGGAACCGGGGAGAACATGTGCGCGGGGCGGCGTCGGTCACCGGCGACGGAGGTCGCACGGATACGCCACGGCGTCTCGCTTCGGGGCGCGAGGCTCAGGTGGTGCGGGGGCCCTCTAGAAGGCGCACATTCGACACATACAACGAGCACCGGGCGTCATGGTCGCCTCGGTCGCAAGGATGCGGCTGCTCGTCGTGGTCATGCGGTCAGTTAACCAGACATACGGCCCTGACAGGACAGAGGTGTCCGACATGCGGACACCTCTGTCCAGCGACGGGCTCGCGTCAGCGGCGGACGGAGATCTCCACGCCGCCCTCGGTGACCAGTGCCGACAAGGCCGAGAGGTCCTTCACCACGAGATCCGCGTCGAGTTCGTGGGCCTGGTGGGTTGTGGCCAAGGCCACGGTGGTCATCCCGGCGGCGCGGCCGGACGCCAACCCCGCGGGGGCGTCCTCGAAGACGACGCAGTCGGCCGGGTCGACGCCCAGGCGGCGGGCGGCGAGCAGATAGGGCTCGGGATCGGGCTTGCCGCGCGTGACGTCGTCGGCGGCGACGAGCGTCTTGGGCCGGATACCGACGGCGTCGAGCCGGGCCTCGGCGAGCCGCAGGGTGGCGGAGGTCACCACGGCCCACCGGTCGGCGGGCAGCGAGTCGAGGAAGTCCCGGGTGCCGGGCAGCAGTTCCACGCCCCCGTTCGGCACGTCCTCGACCTCCAGGAGTTCGATCCGCGCGACGGCCTCCGGCACGACGGCCGCGGGCAGCAGGTCGGCGGCTATCTCCACGGCGGTCCGCCCGTGCAGGGCGATCGACGCGAAGGCCTCGGCGTCGATCCCGTACTCCTCGACCCACCGGGTCCAGCAGCGCTGCACGGAGGCGAGGGTGGAGACGAGGGTTCCGTCGTTGTCGAACAGGAGGGCTTTGGCGTGGATCGTCATGTCCCAGACCCTACGATGCCCCCGAAAACCGCCCGACCCGGACGGACCCGACAGGACCCGGGCGGACCAGGTCACAGCCGGGCCCGCGCGCGGCGGTCCTTTTGGGCCGTAATAGGGTCTCCGCATGCTTGATGCCCTGACGCCGGCGACCGGTGTCGCCGCGCTGCTGCTCGCCGCCTGGTGCGGCTGGGCGGCCTACCGTGACCAGCCGACCAAGGACTGGCACTTCATCGGGATGGCCGTGGTCTCGCTGCTGGCGCTGGTCCAGCTGGTGGTGGGGATCGTGCAGCTGGCTCGGGGCGAGAAGGCGGAGCAGGGTACGGCGATCTTCGTGGCGTATCTGCTGGGCGCGTTCGCCTGCATCCCGGCCGCGGGGTTCATGTCGCTGGCCGAGCGCACCCGGTGGGGTTCGGTGACGGTCGCGGCCGGCGGTGTCGTCCTCGCCGTCCTGGAGGTGCGGCTCTATGACATCTGGGGAGGCTGAGATGACCACGGCGAACGACAGGCCCGCGCGGCTCATCGGCGGGCCGGGCATTCTGCTGGTCTGGCTGTACGGCGTGATGGTCGTCGGCGCGGTGTCGCGGTCCGTCTACCAGATCGCCACCGAGTTCGACCGGGCGCCGCTCGCGTACACGCTGTCGGCGGTGGCGGGCGCGGTGTACGGGTTCATCACGTACTCGCTGGTGCGCGGCGGGGAGAAGGCCCGCAGGGCGGCGCTGGCGTGCTGCGCCGCCGAGCTCGCGGGTGTCCTGATCGTCGGGACCTGGACCCTGGTCGACCCCTCCGCGTTCCCGGACGCGACGGTGTGGTCGAAGTACGGCATGGGGTACGTCTTCATCCCCGTACTGCTGCCGCTGTCGGCGCTGTACTGGCTCCGCAAGGCGCAGAAGCAGAACTGAGCACCCGTCCGGGGCCCGGGGCGTCGCACCGGACCCGACGAGCGCCGGACGGGGTCGCGGCCGAGCGACCGGAAGGCTAGGCCGTCGTCGCGTACGTCCCGGCCGGCTTCTCCAGGATGATCATCGGTACGCCGTCGTCGCCGCCCTTGGACGTGCCCACCGTCTCGTAGCCGACGCGGCGGTACAGGCGCAGGTTGCCCTCGCTGCGGTGGCCGGTGAACAGGCGGAACGTCTTGGCGCCGTGCTCCTCGGCGAGGGCCGACTCGGCCGCGCGCAGCAGGCGGGCGCCGATGCCGTGGCCCTGGAGGCGGGGGTGGACACAGAGCTTGCCGATGGCGGCCGCGCCGTCCTCGCCGATCCGGCCGCGCACCGAACCGACGACCTCCTCGCCCAGCCGTGCCACGTAGACACAGTCGGAGGCGACCTCGGCGCGGACCGAGTCGAGGGTCTGGACGAGCGGGTCGATGCGGTAGTTGCCGTACAGCGCCGCCTCGCTCTGGAAGCACAGGTACTGCAACCTGAAGATCTGCTCCACGTCCTGCTCGGTCGCCACCGAGATGGTCACGCTCATGCCCATGTGCGCACGCCTCCCGCTCACCTGATCACCGGTTGTTCCACACTCCTATCCCCGCACTCCGCGAGCCGCAACCTCCGGCGCAAGCAAACGCCGAAGACAACCAAGACATTTAGCGCGTTCCGGCCCCAGACTGCCCTGTGAGATACCCAACTCCCCCGCGATCTCCCGGTAGGTCGGGTCCTGCGGCGAGAGCAGTGCCTCCAGCAGGCGCGGGCAGCGGCCGGGCAGTCGGCGTACCGCGTCGCGCAGGACGCGCCGGTGGGCGGCGCCGAGGACGAGCTGTTCCGGGCCGCGGCCCGGATCGGCGACGGGCTCGGTGTCGTACGGCCGTTCACGGCGGGTCCTGCGGCGCGAGCGGCGCGCCTCGGCGCGGACGGCCTTGCGCAGCCAGGCGGGCGGGTCGTGCGGCGGCGCGCCGGCCGCGAGGCGTTCCAGGAGGCGGAGCCAGACCTCCTGCTCCAGGTCTCCCGCCTCGCTCCCCGAGCCGTGCGCCTCGGCCAGGGCCTCGGCGGCGAGCAACGGGCGCAGGGCGGTGAGCATCTCGTGCGTCATGTACGGCACGACGCGGCCGCCCGGACGCGGGTTCGCCGGGCGGCCGAGTGTCACTCCAAAGGGGAATCAGCCGTTGACGAAGTCCGCGCGGGCCATCACCGCGGTGTCGGCGTTGTCGGTGAAGACGCCGTCGATACCGGTCGCGAAGTACGCCTGGAAGGCGCCGAAGGCGTCTCCGTAGGCGTCGGCGTCGGTGCCCTTGCGGAAGCTCGTGGGCAGGAAGGGGTTCTCGTTGCGCATGGTGTACGGGTGCAGCACCAGGCCCACCGCGTGGGCGTCCTTGACCAGGGTGGTCGGGGTGGTGAGGTTGCCGCTCGCGTCCTTCGGGACGACCAGGTCGAGGGTCGGTCCGATGCCCTGGGCGTAACCGGCGATCTCCCTGAGGCCCGCAGGCGTGACGAGGTCGGCGACCGTGCGCGGGTCGCCCGTCTCGACGAAGTCCCAGGGGCGGCTCGCGGCCGAGGAGAGCAGCACGACGAGGGGGTTGTCCACGAGCGTGTTCAGACGCTGGATGCTGGTCGGCTCGAAGGACTGGAGGATGACCGGCGAGTTCCACTTGTCCTTGCCGTACTTGCGCAGCAGCTTGGCGACCCGCTCCTCCAGGCCCAGGCCCAGCTTGCGGAAGTAGGTGGGGTGCTTGGTCTCCGGGTAGATCCAGACCTGCTTGCCCCGCTTGCGGGTCTGCTCGTCCTGCCAGCGGAGCACCTCTTCGAAGGTGGGAATCTCCCAGCGGCCGTTGTAGAGGGTGTTGTGCGGGCGGTTGGCCGGGATCCGCTCGATCGCGCGCAGGGTCTTCAGCTCGGCGAGCGTGAAGTCCTCGGTGAACCAGCCGGTGGTGGAGACGCCGTCGAGGACCTTGGTGGTCCTGCGGGCGGCGAACTCCGGGTGGTCGGCGACGTCCGTGGTGCCGCCGATCTCCGGCTCGTGGCGGCAGACGAGATGACCGTCCCGGGTGACCACCAGGTCACCGGCCTCGACGACGTCGGCGCCGAGGTCGAGGGCCAGTTGGTACGAGCCGAAGGTGTGCTCGGGCCGGTAGCCGCTGGCCCCCCGGTGGCCGATGACGGTGGGCTTCGGCAGGCCCTTCAGGCCTCCCGAGTGCCGGGCGTCGGCTCCTCCCGTCCGCCGCGCGTCGGCTCTCGCCGACCCGGCCAGGCCGAGGACCGCTCCGCTCGCGCCGAGGACCGCGGCGCCGAGCAGTGCCCGGCGTCCGGTGCCCGCCGGTTCCTCGTCCGACCCCTGTGACTGCTGTGACCCGTGCGTGCCCATGAGCACCCTCCTGCCGTCGGCTCGTGCGTGCGGGCCGATGGTAGGGGCGTGGACATGGCGGAAGAGAGGCCTCGGATGGAACGCGCGGATGACACCGGATGGCTCCTCGACGACGGGGACGGCGGGGACGGCGGGGACGGCGGGGACGGCGGGGACGGCGGGGACGGCGGGGACGGCGGGGACGGCGGGGACGGCGGGGACGGCGGCTGGTGACGGTACGTCGGCTTGGGCGCGGGCGACCGGGGTACCCGGACGGCACCCGCTCGGAGCAGTCGGCCGGCGGGCGGCGTGTGTCGTCCGTCACTCTGTCCCGTCTCGTGACATCCGCGTTGCGCGCAGGTCCCGAAGCTGCACCGCAGGTAAACATGCGTCAACAATGCGTAAGACTCCGGTGAACCCGATGTGCGCCACCCGGGGACCCGCGAGTATCGTCCTCACCTGCACAGACACATCGCACACACAGACACATCCCACACAGAGACTCGTCGCACTTCGCTCGGCCGTCTTTCGACTCCGGAGGGTCCGTTGTCCCGCTTCACGCTCATCAAGGCAGTGCTCGGACCGGTCATGCGCCTGATGTTCCGCCCCCAGGTGGAGGGCGTGGAGCATATTCCGGGCGACGGCCCGGTCATCCTCGCCGGCAACCACGTCACGTTCATCGACTCGATGATCCTGCCGCTCGTCTGCGACCGTCAGGTCTGCTTCATCGGCAAGGACGAGTACGTCACCGGCAAGGGCCTCAAGGGCCGGCTGATGGCGTGGTTCTTCACCGGCGTCGGCATGATCCCGGTCGACCGGGACGGCGGCAAGGGCGGGGTCGCGGCGCTGATGACGGGCCGCCGGATCCTGGAGGAGGGCCGGGTCTTCGGCATCTACCCCGAGGGCACCCGCTCCCCCG
Source organism: Streptomyces sp. NPDC001443 (assembly GCF_053597355.1). Classification (NCBI taxonomy): domain Bacteria; kingdom Bacillati; phylum Actinomycetota; class Actinomycetes; order Kitasatosporales; family Streptomycetaceae; genus Streptomyces; species Streptomyces sp. NPDC001443. The sequence goes on along the minus strand of NZ_JBSFIA010000034.1, from coordinate 68,275 downwards.
ACGGCCGGCTGTACCGGGGCCGTACCGGCATCGCGCGGCTGACCCTGATGACCGGGGCGCCCGTGGTCCCGTTCGCCATGATCGGCACGGACAAGATCCAGCCGGGTGGCTCCGGGATGCCGCGGCCGAGCAAGGTCACGGTCCGGTTCGGCGAGGCGATGGAGTTCTCCCGGTACGAGGGCATGGACCGTGACCGCTATGTGCTGCGGGCCGTGACCGACTCGGTGATGACCGAGGTCATGCGGCTGTCCGGCCAGGAGTACGTGGACATGTACGCAACCAAGGCGAAGGCCGCGTAGGCCTCCGGCGGTTCCGGCGAGGCCTTACAGGCGGCCGGTCGGCCTTCGGGTGCGGGTGCGCTGCGGCTGGTCGCGCAGTTCCCCGCACCCCTTCAGAGCCGCTGGTCGCCACAACCAAGGCGAAGGCCGCGTAAGCCTCCGGCGGTTCCGACGAGGCCATACAGGCGGCCGGTCGGCCTTCGGGTGCGGGTGCGCTGCGGCTGGTCGCGCAGTTCCCCGCACCCCTTCAGAGCCGCTGGTCGCGCAGCAGGAACCAGGCCGCCACCGCCGTCGCGAGCAGGACCACGGCGCCCGCTCCCGCCGCCAGGCCCAGGCCGTCCACGAACGCCTCGCGGGCCGAGGACAGCAGTTGCCGTGCCGTGTCCGGGGGCAGGTGTCCCGCCGCCTCGACCGCGCCGCCGAGCGACTCGTGCGCCGCGGCCGGGGTGCCCGCCGGAGCGGTGAAGCCGCGGTAGACGCCGGTCATGATGGAGCCGAGCACGGCGATGCCGAGGGCCGCGCCCAGTTCGTACGCCGTCTCGGAGACCGCCGACGCGGCGCCCGCCTGCTCCTTGGGCACGCTGGAGAGGATCACGTCGGCGGTGACGGTGAAGGAGAACCCGGCGCCTACCCCGACGACCAGCAGGGCGGTGCCGAGGAACAGGTAGTCCGTCGACCGGTCCAGCACGGTGAGCGCGGCGAGAGCGAGGCCCACGGCGGCGAGACCGCCCGAGACCACGGCCCGTACCGAGAACCGCCGGGCCGCGTGGCCCGCCACCAGACCGGCCGCCACCGCGCCGACCGCGGCGGGCAGCTCGGCCAGGCCCGCCTCGAACGGGCCCCGGCCCTGGACGAGTTGCAGGTACTGGGAGAGGAAGAACACCAGACCTGACAGGCCCAGCACGGTCAGCAGGTCGGCGAGGACGGCGCCGCTGAACCCGCGGCTGCGGAACAGCCGCATGTCCAGCAACGGGGCCGGCAGGGTGAGCTGACGCCGGACGAACCAGTACAGAGCCGCCGCGCCCAGCACGCCCGCGACCGCCGTCTCCCAGGTGAGGCCGTGGGTGGCGGCCTCCTTGACCGCGTAGACGACACCGATCATGCCGACCAGGGACAGCACCACGCTGATCAGGTCCCAGGGTCCGGGGCTCGGGTTGCGCGACTCCGGCAGCAGCCTGCTGCCGACGAGGACGAGGACGGCCATCACGGGCAGGTTGATCAGGAAGACCGAGCCCCACCAGAAGTGTTCGAGCAGGAAGCCGCCGACGATCGGGCCCACGGCCGTGCCCGCCGAGGCGACGGCGCCCCAGATGCCGATGGCGAGGCTGCGTTCGCGCGGATCGTGGAAGAGGTTGCGGATCAGGGCGAGCGTGGCCGGCATCAGGGTGGCACCGGCGACCCCGAGCAGGGCCCTGGCGAGGATCATCGTCTCGGGCGTGGTCGCGTAGGCGTTCAGGACGGAGATCGCGCCGAACGCGGTGGCTCCGCAGAGCAGGATCCGCTTGCGGCCGATGCGGTCGCCGAGGCTGCCCATGGAGACGAGCAGCCCGGCGATGACGAAGGAGTAGACGTCACCGATCCACAGGAGCTGGGTGCCGGTGGGCTCCAGGTCCTCGCTGATGTAGGGGGTCGCGAGGCCGAGGACGGTCGCGTCGACGGCCACCAGCAGCACGGCGAGCACGAGGACGGACAGCGCGAGCCAGCGGCCCGGGCGGCGCACCGCCTCCGTCGTCGCGGCCGGCCGCAGGGTGCTGCTCATGATTCCTCTCTCCGTCGTTCGTCAAGTCGTGGTTCGTCCTGCCGCGGTTCGTCGCGTCGTGGATCGTCGCGTCGCGGTTCGTCACGTCGTGGTTCGTCACGTCGCAGTGCGCCGCCGAGGAGCAGCTCGACGGTCATGCGGGTGAAGTCCTTGGCCGCGACCCGGCCTTCCGAGACCGCCCAGGCGGCGGAGGCGAGCAGTCCGTAGAGGGCCTCGGTCAGCCAGGCCGGGGTGAGGTCGATGCGGAATTCGCCGCTCTCCTGACCGCGCCGGAACAGGGCCGCGATCCGGTCGTCGATCCGGGTCCAGCCGGTGTTCTGACCGTCGCCCTCGAAGAGCTGGTTCTCGGTGTAGAGGAAGGCGAGCAGCCCGGCGGCGGGTTCGATCGCGCGCACCAGCCGGTGCACGGCGTCCCGCGCCGGCCCGTCGTCCAGGCGGGCCGCGTCCAGCGCCGCCTCGCACTCGGCGATGCCGAGCGACTCCAGCGCCCGTACGAGCGCGTCGCGCCCGGCGAACTGGCGGTGCAGGGTGGCCCGGCTGATCCCGGCGGCCCTGGCGACCTCGTCCATGGTCGCGGTGGCTCTGCGGGTCAGCAGGGCGGCTGCGCTGCGCAGCACGTGGTCACGGTCGACAGCCATGAGACAAGAATAGACCACATGAGACAGTGATGTCTCATCAAAGGCGTGCGTGGCTCACCGTGGCGGTCCCAAGGGTCACTCAGTGCCAGCGCAGCTGCCCGCGCCGCTCCCAGTACGCGTGCGGCTCCTCGACCAGCGTGGCCAGCCGGGCCAGGCGGTCCTCGTCGAGGTCCACGACGGCCGCGTGCAGGTTGGAGGCGAGCTGGCCGACGGTCGCGGCACCGGACAGGACGACCCCGGCCCAGGGCCGGCGCAGCACCAGGGCGAGGGCGACCGCGTCGCAGCCGAGGGAGACCTCCGCCGCCACCTCCTTCAGCACCCGCGGCGCGTACGGCTCCGCGAGCCGTCCGTTGGCCATGCCCTCCTTGACGATCACCGTGAGTCCGGCGTCGTGCGCCTCGGCGAGGGCCGGGGCGGCAGAGGTGTCCAGGGCGTTGTACGTGGCCTGGACGGTACGGAAGAGGGGCTCGCCCTCCACCGTCACGGCGAGCGCGGCACGGATGGCCTCGGCCTGGTCCGGGCCGCTGGTGGAGAAGCCGACGGTGACGCCCCGGGCGGCCGACTCCGCGAGCTTCGCGTGCAGTTCCTTGTCGGTGAGGGCCGGGCTGTCGGGGGTCACCGAGTGGATCTGGTAGAGATCGAACCGGTCGCCGAGCAGCGCGTCGGTCTCGGCGCGCTGCCGCTCGTACGTCGCGAGACCGTGGTCCTTGACCTCGTGCCGCTCGGCCTCGACGGACCAGTCGGCGGTGTACGTGTAGCCCCACTTGCTGCCGACGACGACGTCGTCGGCCTCGGGGTGCGCGGTCAGCCACTCGGCGAGGAACTCCTCCGCGCGGCCGTAGGAGCGGGCGGCGTCGAAGTAGCGCACGCCCTGGGCATAGGCGGCGTCCAGCAGTTCGTGGGTCCGCTCGCGCAGGGCGTCGACGCTGCGCTCGGACGGCAGGTCCTGGTCCCGGCCGAGGTTGATGTAACCGGGCCGGCCGACGGCGGCGAGACCGAGGCCGAGGTGGCAGGTTGGCGTCGTGGCGGTGGCGAGGCGGGTGAACGGCATCGCTGGCTCCGGTTCGGTCGGCTCCTTGCGGCTGAACCCAAACCTAACCGCCCTGGAGACGGTGAAACGTGAGCGCGCCGCCGGGTGGGTCCGGCGGCGCGGTGTCCGCCGTGGTCCCCGGGCCCCGCGCGGAGCCGGGGGCCGGGGGACCAGGCGTCGGACGTCTACCGCTTCCCGGCGTCCGCCCAGGCGTGCTGGGCCGCCACGTCCGCCTGCACCTCGGCGAGCTGGACGGCGACCGCCTCCGGCGCCGTACCGCCGCGGCCGTTGCGGGAGGCCAGGGCCCCGGGGACGTTGAGGACCGACCGCACCTCGGGGGTGAGGTGGACGGAGATCTTCGCGAACTGCTCGTCCGTCAGACCGTCGAGCTCCTTGCCCTCGGCCTCGGCGGCCTTGACGCACTCGCCGGCCACCTCGTGCGCCACCCGGAACGGCACACCCTGCTTGACCAGCCACTCCGCGATGTCGGTCGCGAGGGAGAAACCGGCCGGGGCCAGCTCCTCCATCCGCTCGCGGTGGACGGTGAGGGTGGCCATCATGCCGGTGAAGGCCGGGAGCAGGACCTCCAGTTGGTCGCAGGAGTCGAAGACCGGCTCCTTGTCCTCCTGGAGGTCGCGGTTGTACGCGAGCGGGAGGGCCTTGAGCGTGGCCATGAGGCCGGTCAGGTTGCCGATCAGACGGCCCGACTTGCCGCGCGCCAGCTCGGCGATGTCGGGGTTCTTCTTCTGCGGCATGATCGACGAACCCGTGGAGAACGCGTCGTGCAGGGTCACGAAGGAGAACTCCTTCGTGTTCCAGATGATGATCTCCTCGGCGATCCGGGAGAGGTTGACCCCGATCATCGCGGTGATGAAGGCGAACTCGGCGGCGAAGTCGCGCGAGGCCGTGCCGTCGATGGAGTTGCCCACGCTGCCGCGCTCGAAGCCGAGGTCCGCGGCGACCGCCTCCGGGTCCAGGCCGAGGCTGCTGCCGGCGAGCGCGCCCGCGCCGTACGGCGACACGGCGGTCCGCTCGTCCCACTGGCGCAGCCGTTCGGCGTCCCGCGACAGCGACTGGACGTGGGCGAGCACGTGGTGGGCGAAGAGCACCGGCTGGGCGTGCTGGAGGTGGGTGCGGCCGGGCATGGCCACGTCCGGGTGGGCCTCGGCCAGACCGATCAGCGCGTCCTGGAGGTCGGCGATCAGACCGCCGATGATCCGGGCGTGGTCGCGCAGGTACATCCGGAAGAGGGTGGCCACCTGGTCGTTGCGGGACCGGCCCGCGCGCAGCTTGCCGCCGAGGTCGGGGCCGAGGCGCTCCAGCAGACCCCGTTCCAGGGCGGTGTGGACGTCCTCGTCGGCGACCGTGCCGACGAAGGAGCCGTCCGCGACGTCCGTCTCCAGGCGGTCCAGACCCGCCAGCATCCGGGTCAGTTCGTCGTCCGTGAGGAGTCCGGCCTTGTGCAGCACGCGCGCGTGGGCCCGCGAACCCGCGATGTCGTACGGCGCGAGCCGCCAGTCGAAGTGGACGGACGCGGACAGCTTCGCCAGGGCCTCGGCGGGACCGTCGGCGAAACGGCCGCCCCAGAGCCGTACGTCACCGCTGTTGCTGCTCACTCGCGTTGCTCCTCGTAAGTGGTGATGTGCGACCGGCTCCCCGTGCGCCACCTTGCCTGCATGATTATGCGGACCTCTGCATGATTCGTCAATCTCGGAAGGTCACTGGGATTCCTGGCGGCCTTTTCCCCGACCTTTCCCCGGCCTTTTCCCCGACCGGTTGAACGCGGGAAAACGCTTTCGCGTATCTCTGCCCGAACGCAGGCGCCGCGTTGCCAGACGAAGACACCCCCGAACCGAGTGAGGCCATCGCATGTCCAGGGCACTCCCGAAGTACAACAAGCGCCGTGTCGCGATCATCGGCGGCGCCGCGGCCGTGGCGCTGTCCGGCGCGGTCATCGCCGGTTCCGCCTTGGCCGGCCCGTCGTCCGGCAACGGCAGCACCAACGCTCGGACGCTGGCGGATCCGGGCACCATCAGCTGCCCGGACGTCGCCTCGAAGCTGCCCGCCATCCCGGCCACGGCCAAGGCCGAGGTCGACCGCAACCTCGCCCTGCTCCAGACCCAGATCGACGAGGCCAACACCCGCCTCGTCAACACGGTCGGCCAGGGCGGACCCAACTTCGTCCAGAACGCCATCCTCGGCCCCCTCAAGGACAAGCGCGTCTCCACCATCGACCGCATCGCCATCTCCATCGGCCGCACCGCCGCCAAGCCCCAGGGCCTCGACGCCCTCGCCGCCTGCACCCTCAACGCGGGCGGTGCGGCGGGCACCGGCGCGAACGCCGGAGCGAACGCCGGAGCCACATCCGGCGCGACCGCCACCGCGGCCGCGACCGCCCCGGCGGGCAACGCCGGCGCGAGCGGCGTCGGCACCATCAGCTGCCCGGACGTCGCCTCGAAGCTGCCCGCCATCCCCGCCACCGCGCAGGCCGAGGTCACCCGCAACCTCGCCCTGCTCCAGACCCAGATCGACGAGGCCAACACCCGCCTCGTCAACACGGTCGGCCAGGGCGGACCCAACTTCGTCCAGAACGCCATCCTCGGCCCCCTCAAGGACAAGCGCGTCTCCACCATCGACCGCATCGCCATCTCCATCGGCCGCACCGCCGCCAAGCCCCAGGGCCTCGACGCCCTCGCCGCCTGCACCCTGAACAAGTGAGGTGACGGACAGCCGTGGCCGCCCCGAGAGAACGCCGGCCGGGGCGGCCACGGCGTGTCGGGGCCCGGACGGACCACCCCGGCCGGTGCCGCCGTCTAACTTCTGATCATGCGCCCTGGTGCCGTCGCCGCCTCGCTCGCCTCGCTGTCCTTCCTGCTGCTGGGCGCCGCCGCCCCCGGTGAGGACCCGCCGCTGCCCGCGCAGTTGGCGGACACCGGCGGCGGCCGCCAGCTGATCACCGCTCAGGCCCCCACGGCCGAGGCGACGTCGGGCACGCTCGCCTGGTGGGACCTGCGCGACGGGCGGTGGGTGCGGGCCGGTTCCGCACCGGCCCGGTTCGGGGCGAGGGGACTGGTGGAGGGCGCCTCGCGCACCCAGGGGACGAACACGACCCCGACCGGGCTGTACGACCTGCCGTTCGGGTTCGGGATCGAGCCGGCCCCGGCCGGGACCGAGGTCGCCTACCGGCCGGTCCGGCAGGACTCCTGGTGGTGCCAGGACAAAGACTCCCGGTCCTACAACCGTTTCACCGAGCCCCGCCCGGCCGACTGCCGGGCCGCCGAGTCCGAGCATCTGATCGCGTACACGAAGCAGTACGCCTACGCGCTCGTCGTCGGCTTCAACTACGCCCGGCCGGTGCGCGGGCGTGGCGCCGGGATCTTCCTGCACGTCGACGGGGCCGGGGCGACGGCGGGTTGCGTGTCGGTCCCGGTGGAGGCGATGCGCGCGCTGCTGCGCTGGGCCGACCCGGCACTGCGCCCGCACATCGCGATCGGTACGCGCGGCGGGGCGACGGCGATCACGCGGTACTGACGTCCGGCGGGCGCTGCCGCGGCAGTCGTACCGTGAAGGTCGTCGCCCCCGGGCGGCTCGTCAGGTCCACGCTCCCGGCGTGGGCGTCCACCACGGCCGCCACGATCGACAGGCCGAGTCCGGCACCACTGCCGGAGGCCTCCGTACGGCGGCGGTCTGCGCGGGTGAAGCGTTCGAAGACGCCCGGCCGGATGTCGTCGGGGACGCCGGGGCCGTTGTCGTGGACCGCGAGGACGGCCGCCTCGGCGTCGGTCTCCAGGACCACCGTGGCCTCGGTGCCCGCGGGGGTGTGCAGCCGCGCGTTGGCCAGCAGGTTGGCCAGCACCTGGTGCAGCCGGTGGGCGTCGCCGGTCACCGTGACCGGGTCCTCCGGGAGCTCCAGGGTCCAGCGGTGGCCGGGGCCGGCCACCCGGGCGTCCGTCACCGCGTCCAGGACCAGGCGGGTGAGGTCGACCGGCAGGCGTTCGAGAGGGCGTCCGGCGTCCAGCCGGGCCAGCAGCAGCAGGTCGTCGACCATCTCGCCCATCCGGGACGACTCGGCGGCGATGCGTTCCAGGGCGTGGGTGATCTGGGCCGGCACGGGTCCCGGGTGCAGCAGGGCGAGCTCGGCGTGCCCGCGTACCGAGGCCACCGGGGTGCGCAGTTCGTGGCTGGCGTCGGCCGCGAAGCTGCGCAGCCGTTCCTCGCTGGCGTGGCGCTTGGTCAGCGCGTCCTCGACATGGCCGAGCATGCGGTTGAAGGCGGCGGCGAGCCGGCCCACCTCGCCGCGCGGGTCGGACTCGGGGGCCCGTGGCGGCAGCGCGACCTCGCCGCTGGCCAGCGACAGTTCGGCGACCCGGGTCGCGGTGTCCGCGACCCTGCTCAGCGGGCGCAGCGACCAGCGCACCCAGAGGGCGCCCACCACACCGGTCGCGGCCAGGGCGAGGGCGAAGACGATCCCGGCGACCAGTTCCAGCCGGTGGACGGTGGCCTGGACCGGCTCCAGCGGCAGCCCGGTGACCAGTACGTCGCCGTCGAGGCCACGGGCCGCCATGAGCCGGTAGTCGTCGAGGGCGGAGAGCGCGACCGTGTGGCCCCTGCCGTCGGCCGGGACCGCGGCGAGACGCTCGCGGTCCTCGGCGGTCAGGGGCACGTCCAGGATGGTGGTGGCCTCGCCGGCCGGGACGACGGCCGCGTTGGTGACCGTGCCGCCGACCAGACGGGCGCCGAAGGTGCCCGTGGCCTGCCGGCGGGTGTCGCCGTACTCGTCGCCGTCGTGGTCGTCGCGCAGCCGGCCCGGGTGCTCCAGGCTGGCCGGGAACCGGGTCCCGACGCCGCCGAGCTGCTCGTCGAGGCGGCTGGTGAGGAAGCCGTTCAGCCCGACGACGGCGGCCACGCCGACCGCGGCACAGCTGATCGCCAGCAGCACCACCAGGCCGAGGGTGAGCCGGGCCCGCAGCGTGCGCGGCCCGGGCAGCCGGCCCAGCAGCGGACGCGCCCCCGACCGCGCGGCCGAGCGCGGACGCAGGCGCAGGCGCAGGCGCGGGCTCAGGAGCCGACGCAGGTTCAGGCGCGGGCGGGCCCCCGGGCGCGATCGCGGTGTCATCGGCTCACCGGGCCACCGGCTTGAGCACGTACCCCGCCCCGCGCACCGTGTGGATCATCGGCTCGCGGCCCGCGTCCACCTTCTTGCGCAGGTACGAGATGTACAGCTCGACGACGTGGGCGCGGCCGCCGAAGTCGTACGACCAGACGCGGTCGAGGATCTGCGCCTTGCTGAGGACGCGCCGCGGGTTGCGCATCAGCAGGCGCAGCAGCTCGAACTCGGTCGGCGACAGCTCGATCAGCTCTCCCGCGCGGGTGACCTCGCGGGCCTCCTCGTCCATCACCAGCTCGCCGACGGTCAGGCGGGGACCGTCCTCCTGCCGGCGGGCGATCCCGGCGCGGCGCAGCAGTCCCCGGACCCGGGCGACGACCTCCTCCAGGCTGAAGGGCTTGGTGACGTAGTCGTCGCCGCCCGCCGTGATGCCCGCGATGCGGTCCTCGACCGCGTCCCGGGCGGTGAGGAAGAGCACACAGATGTCGGGCGTCACCTCGTGCAGGGCGCGCAGCACGGCGAAGCCGTCGGTGTCGGGGAGCATCACGTCGAGCACGACGGCGTCGGGCATCAGTTCCCGGGCCTCGGCGAGCGCGGTCGCGCCGTCGCCGGCCGTGCGCACCCGCCAGCCCTCGTAGCGCAGCGCGCCGGACAGCACCTCGGCGAGGTCGGGGTCGTCGTCGACGACGAGGACGCGCAGCGGTGTGCCGTCGGGGCGGGTGACGGCCGGGTGGCCGGAGCGGGTGGTGTTCATGGCTCTCACCAGCATCACCCCTCGGGACGGCGCCCGGCGCCCGTGGCCACTGTGAGTTTCCTCTGAGTCCGCGGTGCGGGACGCCCGCTCAGAGCGATCTCAGAGGTTCGACCCGCACAGTGGCGGGCGGAACGGACAGCAGGACGGAAGGACGCACACATGACCACCGTGGACGAGCATCGGGCGGCGACCGCCCGACCACCGGCCGCCCGGCGCTCCCCCGCGGGTCCGGTGCTCGCGCTGCTGTGGGCGGGGGCGTTCGCCGTGCTCGCGCTGTGGTGGTCGGACACCGGTTCCGTGATCGGCGCGGCGGGCTGGCTGACCGGCGCGGGCCGGATCGCCGGGCTGCTGTGCGGGTACGCGTGCGCGGTGCTGGTGGGCCTGATGGCGCGGGTGCCGCTGCTGGAGCGGCGGATCGGCTCGGACCGGGTGGCCCGCTGGCACGCCATGGCGGGCCGGTACACGGTCTGCCTGCTGGTGGCGCACATCGTGCTGATCCTCGCCGGGTACGCCGCCCAGGACCGCCAGTCGGTCCTGCACGAGACGGTGACCGTGGTCCTCGACTACCCGGACATGCTGAAGGCCACCGCGGCCACCGTGATCCTGTTCGCGGTCGGCGTCACCTCGGCCCGTGCCGCGCGCCGCCGGACCAGCTACGAGTTCTGGTACTACGTCCACCTGCTGACGTACGCCGCGGTGTTCCTCGCCTTCGGCCACCAGCTGACGCTCGGCGACGACTTCAACGGCGACGCGGTCACCACGGCGGCCTGGTACGTGCTGTACCTGGGCGTCGCGGCCCTGGTGCTCTGGTTCCGGGTCCTGGAACCGGTGCGGTTCAACCGGCGCCACCGGATGCGGGTCGAGTCCGTGCAGCGGGAGGCGCCGGGCGTGTACTCGGTCGTGGTGCGTGGTGAGCGGCTGGACGAGACGGGCGCCCGGGCGGGCCAGTTCTTCCGGTGGCGGTTCCTCGGGGAGGGCATGGGCTGGACGTCGACGCCGTACTCCCTGTCCGCGCCGCCCCGCCCGGACCTGATGCGCATCACGGTCAAGGCGCTCGGCGGGCACAGCGCGGCGGTGTCCCTGCTGCGGCCGGGCACCCGGGTGTGGGCGGAGGGTCCGTACGGGTCGATGACCGCCGACCGGCGCACCGCCGCCCGGTCGCTGCTGATCGCGGGCGGGGTCGGGATCACCCCGCTGCGGGCGCTGTTCGAGACGCTGCCGGGCGAGGTCACCCTGCTGTACCGGGCGCGCACCGCCGAGGACCTCGCGCTGGGCCAGGAGCTGGATGCGCTGGCGCGCTGGCGGGGCGCGAAGGTGCTCTACGCGCTCAACGGCCCCCGCGGGGAACGCCCCGACCTCTCCGCCGGTGCGCTGCGCTCGGCCGTCACCGATCTGGCCGGGCACGACGTGTACCTGTGCGGTCCGCACTCCTTCGCCCAGGACGTGTACCGGGAGCTGCGCGCCGCCGGTGTGCCGGACCGTCGTATCCACCACGAGTCGTTCGAACTGTGAGGCCGTCGTGCACCCGTTGAGGAAGAACCGTCCCCTGCGCCGGATCGTGCTGTCCGGAGCCGCCACCGTCTGCGGAACGGTCCTGCTGCTGTCGTTGAAGCCGCACACGAGCACGGCCGTGGCCGTGGCCGTCCCGCCCGCCGCCTCGGCCGGGTCGGGCGCGGCCGGCTCGTCTGGTTCCTCCGGTTCCTCCGGCACCAGGACCGTCACCGGGGAGACCGTCCAGACCCGTTGGGGCCCCGTCCAGGTGCGGATCACCCTGAAGGACGGCAGGCTGACCGAGGTCACCGCGGTCACCTATCCGCAGGAGAACCCGCGGGACCAGGAGATCAACAGTTACGCCGTCCCCGAGCTGCGACGGGAGGCGCTGGCGGCACAGAGCGCGGACATCGACACCGTCTCGGGAGCGACGTACACGAGCGACGGTTACCGCCAGTCACTCCAGTCCGCGCTCGACTCAGCGAAAAGCTGAACACTCGGGAGACTCCGCACGTATGTGTGGGCCAAGGGTCAAGTCTCCACGGAGGAACCGTGACCACCACGCTCGCGGGCGGCCGTGCCGCCCGACGCCAGACGATGCGCCGCATCCGTCCGCGCCGCTCCCCTGCCGTCCCCCTGCTGCTCGCCGTATGGGCGGGCGCGATGGGGGTGCTGTGGCTGTGGTGGCACAACACACCGTCGATCGCCGACGACAACAGCAAGATCCTCAACGCGGGCCGGATCACCGGTCTGCTGGCCGGATACCTGATGGCGCTCGTCGTACTGCAGATGGCCCGGGTCCCCGCCCTGGAGCGCCGGGTGGGCTCCGACCGGGTGGCCCGCTGGCACGCGATGAGCGGCCGCTACACGCTCTCCCTGGTCATCGCGCACGTCTTCCTCACCATGTGGGGTTACGCGCTCCAGGGCGGTAAGACGCTGGGCGACATCGTCCAGCAGACGATCGACTCCATCAACCAGCTGCCGGACATGGGCAAGGCCGCCATCGGCACGGGCCTGCTGGTCGTCATCGGACTGGTGTCGGTCGGCGGCATCCGCAAGCTGATGCCGTACGACACCTGGTACCACATCCATCTGATGACGTACGCGGCCGTGTTCCTGACGTTCTGGCACCAGATCACCACGGGCAACGACTTCGCCGTGGAGCCGGTCGCGAAGACCGCCTGGTACGCGCTGTACGGCTCGGTCACCGCGCTGGTGCTCTGGTACCGCATCCTCACCCCGATCCGGCTGAACATGCGGCACCGGATGCGGGTCGAGGCGGTCATCGAGGAGACGCCCGGCATCGTGTCGGTGCTGATCGGCGGCCGGAAGCTGCACCGGATGGGCGCGGAGGCGGGACACTTCTTCCGCTGGCGGTTCCTGGCCCCGGGCATGCGCTTCAGCTCGCACCCGTACTCGCTGTCGGCGGCCCCCCGCCCGGACATGCTGCGGATCACCGTCAAGGCGATCGGCGACCACAGCGCCGCGCTGCGCAGACTTCAGCCCGGCACCCGGGTGTGGGCCGAGGGCCCGTACGGGGCGATGACCGCCTCCCGGCGCAGCCAGGGCAAGGTGCTGCTGGTCGCGGGGGGCGTCGGCATCACCCCGATGCGGGCGCTGTTCGAGACGCTGCCCGGCGCGGCCGGCGACATCACCCTGCTCTACCGCGCCAACACCACCCAGGACCTGGCGCTGTGGGACGAGCTGTCCAAGATCGCCGCCGAGCGTGGCGCGCGGCTGATGTACGCGGTCAACAGCCCCGAGGGCGAGCGCCCCGACATCTCGGCCGAGACCCTGCGCCGCAAGATCGGGGACATCGAGCGTCACGACGTCTTCATGTGCGGGCCGCCCGGCTTCGCCCAGCAGGTGTACGAGGCACTGCGCGGCGCGGGAGTCCCCGCCCGGCGCATCCATCACGAGTCGTTCGAGATGTGAGCGACGGGAGCCAGGAGCGATGAAGAAGAGCCACCCCCTGCGGCGTATCGTGCTCGCGACCGCCGCCACCGTGTCCGGAGTCGTGCTGCTGCTGTCGCTGAAGCCGACGACCGACCCGAACGCCGCGCAGGCCGCCGGCGCGGTCCCGCAGCAGACGGCCGCGGCACAGGAGTCGGCCCAGGGCGGCGCCGCGGGCGCCGGGTCCGGCACCGTCACCGGACGCGTGGCCCAGACCCAGTACGGTCCCGTCCAGGTGCGCCTGACCATGAGCGGCGGCAAGATCACCAAGGCGGAGGCGGTGCAGGCGCCCAGCGGCGGCACCAGCACCCAGAAGACCGAACTGGCCGTGCCGAAGCTCAACCAGGAGGCGGTCGCCGCGCAGAGCGCGGACATCGACGCCGTCTCCGGCGCCACCTACACCAGCGCCGGCTACAAGCAGTCCCTCCAGTCCGCGCTGGACCAGGCGAAGGCGGCGGGCGGTTCCTCCGCGGGGAGCGACACCGGGAACGGGAGCGGCAACGGGAGCGGCAAGGCCTCGGCCCCGGCCGCGCAGGCCCGTACCGTCACCGGCAGCGTGGCGCAGACCCAGTACGGCCCGGTCCAGGTCCGGATCACGGTCAGCGGCGGGAAGATCACCAAGGCGGAGGCGGTGCAGGCGCCCAGCGGCGGCACCAGCACCCAGAAGACCGAGCTGTCCGTACCGAAGCTCAACCAGGAGGCGGTGGCGGCCGGCAGCGCGGACATCGACGCGGTGTCGGGGGCGACCTACACCAGCACCGGCTACAAGCAGTCCCTCCAGTCCGCCCTGGACCAGGTCGGTGGCTGAGCCGGTGGCCGAGTCGGAGACCGGTTCCGCGCAGGAACCCGCCCCGGTACGGCACGCGGAGGAGGTCATGGGGACCGTCTTCTCCTTCGACGTCCGGGGCGGGGAGCCCGGCGCCGTGCGGGCCGCGCTCGACGCGGCCGTCGCCGAACTGCACCGGGCCGACGACGTGTTCAGCACCTACCGCGAGAACAGCGAGCTCTCCCGGCTGGCCCGGGGTGAGCTGTCCGTCGAGGAGTGCGCTCCCGAGGTGGCCGAGGTGCTGGAGCTGGGCGCGCAGGCGGAACGGGTGAGCCAGGGCTGGTTCAGCACCTCGTACCAGGGGCGTCTGGACCCGACCGGGATCGTCAAGGGCTGGGCGGCCGAGCGGGCCGCCCGGCGGCTGGCGGCCGTCCCCGGAGTGAGCGGGGTGAGTGTGAACGGCGGCGGTGACGTCCAGCTGTCGGGCACCCCGGGACCGCAGCGGCCGTGGCGCGTGGGGGTGGCCGACCCGCTCCGGCCGGGCGGGCTCGCGGCGGTGATCTCGGCCGCCGGGACGGACCGGCTGGCGGTGGCCACCTCCGGTACGGCGGAGCGGGGCGCGCACATCGTGGATCCGCGCACCGGACGTTCGGCGGTGACCGACCTGGTGGCCGTGACCGTGGTCGGCCCCTCGCTGACCTGGGCCGACTGCTGGGCCACGGCCGCCTTCGCGATGGGCTCGCGGCAGGCGCTGGCCTGGCTGGAGGAGCTGCCGGAGGTGGAGGCGCTGCTGATCACGGCCGGCGACGAGGTGCGGTGCACCGGGGGGCTCGGGGCCCGGCTGGGCTGAGCACCGCTCAGGTCCCGCCCGACGGCCGTTTCCAGGCCTTTGCCCCGGAACGCCATCCCTTGCCGGTTCTGGAACGTATCTCCTGTGCAGCGAGTTCCAGGAGGAACGTCATGTCCATCTTCCGCAATCTCATCCCCACCGTACGCCGCGACTGCGGCGACGGCGACCACGGCTCGTACGGCGACGGCTTCATGCACGAACACGGCCACGACCACGACGACTTCGACGACCACGGTCACCACCACGGCCACGGTTTCGGTCACGACCACGACCACGACCACGGTCACGGCCACGGCCACGGCGGCTACTGACCGCGGGCCGCGTACGAGGACCGGACGGACCGGGGACCCCAGGGCCCCGGTCCGTCGTGTGATTCGCGCACAGGACTCTCGCAGTACACGGCAGCACAGCGCAGGAACCCGCAGGAACCCCGTCATGGCGCATGCCTCACGACTACGACGGCTCATGTCGGTGGGCGAGACCTCCGACGTGGTGGCGGCCGCGCCCCCGGTGCCTCCGCTCGCGGTGTTCCGGCGGTTCTGGCCCTGTACCCGCGGCGGACGGCGCTGGTTCGTGCCCGTCGTGCTCTTCACCCTGGTCGGCCCCGGCCTCGACGCCGCCGAACTCTGGCTCTTCAAGATCCTGGTGGACGACGTGCTCGTCCCCCGTGACATCGGACCGCTGCGGTGGATCGCACCGGCCTACCTGGGGCTCGTCGTCGGCTCCGGCGTGCTCGGGTTCGCCGACGACGTGACGTCCACCTGGGTCGGCGAACACTTCCTGCTGACGCTGCGCTCCGATGTGTTCCGGCACGTCCAGGGTCTGTCGCTCGGCTTCTTCGAACGCCGCCGGCTCGGGGACGTGCTGTCACGCCTGACCGGCGACGTGGACGCGGTGGAGACCTTCCTGCTGTCGGGGGTGACGGACGCCCTCTCCTACGTGGTGCGCCTGGGCGTCTTCCTCGGCCTGCTGTTCGCCCTCCAGTGGGATCTGACCCTGCTCGCGCTCGTCCTCGTCCCGCTGTTCTGGGCCGCGGCCCGGCACTTCTCCGGGCTGATCAAGGACGCGGCCCGGGAGCGCCGGCTGCGCAGCGGCTCGATCGGCGCGGTCGCCGAGGAGTCGCTGGGCAATGTCGCCCTGGTGCAGGCGTACAACCGGCAGGACTGGGAGCGGCGCCGGTTCGAGCGGGAGAACACCGGCAGGCTCCGGGCCGCGATGGTCTCGGCGCGGATCCACGCCGTCTACGCGCCCGTCGTCGAGCTCATCGAGGTGTGCGGCGTCCTCGCGGTCCTGGCACTGGGCACCTGGAAGCTCGCCCAGGGGCAGCTCACGCTGGGCGGCCTGCTGGTCTTCCTGGCGCTGATCGGCAAGCTCTACGGCCCGGTCCGCGGTCTGTCCCGGCTCGGCACCACGTTCTACGCGGCGTCCGCCTCGGCGGAACGGATCATCGAACTGCTCGACCAGCGGCCGCAGGTGGTCGAGCGGGCCCGCGCCCGGCGGCTCGGCCGGGCCCGGGGCGAGGTGGAGTTCGACGGCGTCTGCTTCCGCTATCCCGGCACGTCGTCCTGGGCGCTGTCGGAGGTGTCGTTCCACGTGGCGCCCGGCGAGACGCTGGCGCTGGTCGGGGCCAGCGGGGCCGGGAAGTCGACGGCCACCAGGCTGCTGCTGCGCTTCTACGACCCCGAGCGGGGCAGCGTCCGCCTCGACGGCACGGATCTGCGCGAGCTGTGCCTGGCCGACGTGCGGGACAACGTCGCGGTGGTCCTCCAGGAGACGCTCGTCCTGCACGGCACCGTACGGGAGAACATCGCCTACGGGCGGCCGGGGGCGACCGAGGCGGAGATCGTCGCGGCGGCCCGCGCCGCCGACGCGCACGAGTTCGTCGAGGCGCTGCCACAGGGCTACGACACACCGGTCGGTCAGCGCGGACGGGCGCTCTCCGGCGGGCAGCGCCAGCGGCTGGCCGTCGCCCGCGCGATGATCAGGGACGCGCCGGTGCTCCTCCTCGACGAGCCGACCACGGGCCTCGACGTGCGCTCGGGCCTGCGGATCATGGACCCGTTGCGCCGGCTCATGGCGGGACGGACGACCGTCGTGATCTCCCACAATCTGCTGACCGTCCGGGACGCCACCCGCATCGTGGTGCTCGACCACGGCCAGGTCGTCGAGAGCGGCACCCATGCCGCTCTGCTCGCCCGCGACGGCCCGTACGCCCGACTGCACCGGCTGCACGACCTGGCCGGTTCCTCGAACCCGGGGGCGGTGCTGCCGTGAACGTCCCTCCCCCGGCCGACGGCGGCTGCGCGGACCCGGCGGAAGCGGGCGGCCCGGGAGCCTGCGGCGGGTACTGCGGGTACTGCGGGGTGAGGTCGCCCCCCCCGGGAGTCAGGTCGTCGTGCCGCCGGTGAAGCGGCCGGTGGCGAGGACCGTGCCGTCGGGTGCGGTCAGCCGGGCCCCGGTGAGTGTCGCCGGGTCGACGGGGGCGGCCGCACCCCAGTCGCCGTATCCGTCGCGCAGGGTGAAGGTGCCCACCGGGACCGTGCTGCCGTCCGAGCGTTCCAGGGCGCACCGGACCTGCCCGGAATACGGGGTACCGGCGTCGGCGAGATCGACGGACATGTGGATCCAGCCGGGCTCGCCGGGGTGGGCGTAGAGGTCGCCAACCGGGCGGGCGGGGGCCGAGGCCGAGGTCAGTGATCCGGTCAGCAGGCGTGCCTGGGACGACACGGGAGCGTGCGCGGGCGGGGAGGCCGTGACGTCCTCGACGGCGGTGCCGACCGCCCACCCCAGGACCCCGAACGCCACGGCGAACGCGGCCACGGCGGACGCGGTCCGCAGCCGGACGGCCCGCAGCCGGCCGCGGACCGGACCGCGGGCGAGGCCGGTCACCCCCGGCCGGGTCTCGCCGGCGTGCGCCGTCGCGTCCTTCTCCAGCGCGCGCATCACCCGGGTCTCGAAGCCGGACGGCGGCTCACGGCCCGGCAGCAGGCCGATCAGCCCGTCGCCCGCCAGGGTCATGTGCTCGACGTACTCCCGGCAGGCGGCGCACCGGTCCAGATGCGCGACGGCCTCCGCCCGCTCCCGGCCGGGCAGTACGCCCAGGGCCAGCTCGGCGCCGATCTCCCGCAGCCTCTCGCAGGTCACGTCATTGGACATGGTCCCCTCGATTCGGCGCCGCGAGGGTGCCGCGCAGCTTCCCCATCGCGGTCCTGATCCGGGTCTTGGCGGTGCCCAGCGGGATCTGCTCCCGGTCGGCGACCTGCCGGGCCGTCATGCCGTAGACGCCGGCCATCACCAGGGCACGGCCCTGTTCCCGGGGCAGCCGGGCCACCGCGGCCCGCAGCCGGGACGAGGCCTCGTCGGCCAGCGCCCACTGCTCGGGGGTCTCGGTCACGGCGTCGAGGAGCGCGTCCAGGTCCTCGGGCGCCACCGGTTCGGCGCGCCGGGCACGGACGGCGTCGATGGCGAGGTTGTGCGCGATCGTCGTCAGCCAGGTGGTGACCGAGCCCCGGCGGGAGTCGTAGATCTGCGCGTGCCGCCACGCGCGCTCGAAGGTCTGCTGGGCGATGTCCTCGGCCAGTTGGGGGTCTCCGGTGACGGCGATGGCGACACCGAAGACCGTGCGCTGGAACCTCCGTACGAAGGTCACGGCCAGTTCCGGGTCACCGGTGGCCAGCCCGGCGAGCAGAGCCTCGTCCGGGAGACGGCCCACGGGGAACCGGAAACTCGGCACACCCTTGTATACGGTCCGCCTCCGGCAGGGGATTGCCCGGCCGCCGCGGAAGATCACCCTTCCATTCTGCTCCGGTCCTCCCGGCGCCACGATCCGTCGGCGGCCGGCCACGGCTCGGTGAGAACCGGCCGGCCGGCCGGATCAGTGGCCGTTCTGCGCCAGTCGCAGCAGGTGGTCGGCCAGCGCCTGCCCACCGGTCGGGTTCCGGCTGATCAGCATCAGGGTGTCGTCGCCCGCGATGGTGCCCAGGATGTCGTGCAGTTCCGCCTGGTCGATCGCCGAGGCCAGGAACTGCGCCGCCCCCGGCGGGGTTCGCAGGACCACGAGGTTGGCCGAGGCCTCCGCGGAGATCAGCAGTTCCTGGGAGAGGCGCCGCATGCGCTCCTCCTTCGCCGACTCCCCCAGCGGGGCGCGCGGGGTGCGGAAGCCGCCCTCGCTGGGGACCGCGTAGATCAGGTCGCCGTCGTTGTTGCGGATCTTCACCGCGTTGAGCTCGTCCAGGTCCCGGGAGAGCGTCGCCTGGGTGACGGTCAGCCCGTCGTCGGCGAGGAGCTTCGCCAACTGGCTCTGGGAGCGCACCGGTTGCCGGTTGAGGATGTCCACGATCCGGCGGTGGCGTGCGGTGCGGGTCTGCGGTACGGCCGGCCCCCCGGTCTGGTCGTGGTCCTGCGCCTGGCTCATCGTCGTCTCATTCCCCGGATCATCCGTCCCCCTTGGCCACGTCCAGGATGCCGGGCATCGCCCCGAGCAGCGCGTCCACGTCGTCGTCGCCGAGGTTCAGCGCCGGCATCAGCCGTACGACATCGGGTGCGGGCGCGTTCACGAGGAAACCGGCGTCCTGGGCCGCCTGCTGCACCTGCTGCGCGAGCGGCTCGGTGAGCACGATACCCAGCAGGAGTCCGGCGCCCCTGACGTGGTCGATCAACGGGTGGCCGAGCGACTCGATCCCGGCGCGCAGCCGCTCGCCCTGGTTCTTGACGTTCTGGAGGAGGCCGTCCGCGGCGATCGTGTCGAGGACGGCGAGTCCGGCCGCGCAGGCGACGGGGTTGCCGCCGAAGGTCGTGCCGTGCTGGCCGGGGCCCATCAGTTCGGCGGCACGTCCGAAGGCGACGGTCGCGCCGAGCGGCAGCCCGCCGCCGAGGCCCTTGGCGAGCGTGACGACGTCGGGCAGGACGCCCTCGTGGGCCTGGTACTCGAACCAGTGCCCGGTGCGGCCGATGCCGGTCTGCACCTCGTCGAGGACGAGCAGCGCGCCGGTGGCGGCGGTGATCGCGCGGGCGGCCTTCAGATAGCCCGCGGGCGGGACGACGACACCCTTCTCGCCCTGGATGGGCTCGATGATCACCAGGGCGGTGTCCTCGGTCACCGCGGCGGCCAGCGCCTGCGCGTCGCCGTAGGGCACGTGGGTGACGTCACCGGGCAGCGGCAGGAACGGCTCCCGCTTGCCGGGCTGGCCGGTGAGCGCGAGCGCGCCCATGGTGCGGCCGTGGAAGCCGCCCCGGGTGGCGACCATGTGGGTCCGCCCGGTCAGCCGGCCGATCTTGAAGGCGGCCTCGTTGGCCTCGGCGCCGGAGTTGCAGAAGTAGACCTTGCCGTCCCGGCCGAAGTGCTGGAGCAGCCGTTCGGCGAGGGCGACGGGCGGTTCGGCGACGAAGAGGTTGGAGACATGACCGAGGGAGGCGATCTGCCGGCTGACGGCCTCGACGACGGCCGGGTGGGCGTGGCCGAGCGCGTTGACCGCGATGCCGCCGACGAAGTCGACGTACTCCTTGCCGTCGGCGTCCCACAGCCTGGTGCCCGCGCCACGGACGAGGGGCAGCCGCGGGGTGCCGTAGTTGTTCATGAGCGCGCCCTGCCACCGCTGGGTGAGGTCCTCGTTGGCGGTCATGCGTTCTCCCCCTCCTCGTCCGGCACGACCATCGTGCCGATGCCTTCGTCCGTGAAGATCTCCAGCAGGATCGAGTGCTGGACCCGGCCGTCGATGACGCGGGCGGTGTTCACGCCGTTGCGTACGGCGTGCAGGCAGCCCTCCATCTTCGGCACCATGCCGGACGACAGCTCCGGCAGCAGCTTCTCCAGCTGGGCGGCGGTGAGGCGGCTGATCACCTCGTCGCTGTGCGGCCAGTCCTCGTACAGTCCCTCGACGTCGGTGAGGACCATGAGGGTCTCGGCCCCCAGTGCAGCAGCGAGTGCCGCAGCCGCCGTATCAGCATTGACGTTGTAGACATGTCCGTCGTCCTGGCTCCGGGCGATCGAGGAGACGACCGGGATGCGGCCGTCGGCGAGGAGTGCCTCGATGGCGCCCGTGTCGATCGCGGTGATCTCGCCCACCCGTCCGATGTCGACCGGCTCGCCGTCGATCTCGGGCCGGTGCTTGGTGGCGGTGATGGTGTGCGCGTCCTCGCCGGTGAGGCCGACGGCGAGCGGGCCGTGCTGGTTGAGCAGCCCGACCAGCTCGCGCTGGACCTGCCCGGCCAGCACCATGCGTACGACGTCCATGGCGTCCTCGGTGGTGACCCGCAGGCCCGCCTTGAACTCGCTGACGATGCCGTGCCGGTCGAGGGCCGCGCTGATCTGCGGGCCGCCGCCGTGCACGACGACCGGCTTGAGGCCGGCGTGGTGCAGGAACACGATGTCCTGGGCGAACGCGGCCTTGAGCTGATCGTCGATCATGGCGTTGCCGCCGAACTTGACGACGACGGTCTTGCCGTTGTGCCGGGTCAGCCAGGGCAGCGCCTCGATGAGGATCTCGGCCTTGGGCAGGGCGGTGTGCCTGCGTGTGGTGCTCATGAGCTGTACGCGCTGTTCTCGTGGACGTAGTCCGCGGTGAGGTCGTTGGTCCAGATGGTGGCGGTCTCGGAGCCGGCCGCGAGGTCGGCGACGATGTGCACCTCGCGGTAGCGCATGTCGACCTTGTCGCGGTCCTCGCCGACGCCGCCGTCCTTGCACACCCAGACGCCGTTGATGGCGACGTTCAGCCGGTCGGGCTCGAAGGCGGCGGAGGTGGTGCCGATGGCGGACAGCACGCGTCCCCAGTTGGGGTCCTCGCCGTGGATGGCGCACTTGAGGAGGTTGTTGCGGGCGATGGAGCGGCCCACCTCGACGGCGTCCTCCTCGGTCGCGGCGTTGACCACCTCGACCTTGATGTCCTTGCTGGCGCCCTCGGCGTCCCGGATGAGCTGCTGGCCGAGGTCGTCGCAGACGGTCCGTACCGCCTCGGCGAACTCCGCGTACTCGGGGGTGACGCCGGAGGCGCCGGAGGCGAGCAGCAGCACGGTGTCGTTGGTGGACATGCAGCCGTCGGAGTCGACGCGGTCGAAGGTCGTACGGGTCGCGGCGCGCAGGGCCCGGTCCAGTACGTCACCGTCGAGGTCGGCGTCGGTGGTCAGGACGACGAGCATGGTGGCCAGGCCGGGGGCGAGCATGCCCGCGCCCTTGGCCATGCCGCCGACGGTCCAGCCGTCCCGGGTGACCACGGAGGTCTTGTGGACGGTGTCGGTGGTCTTGATGGCGATGGCGGCCTTCTCGCCGCCGTGCTCGCCGAGGGCGGCGGCCGCGGTCTCGATCCCCGGCAGCAGCTTGTCCATGGGCAGCAGGACGCCGATGAGCCCGGTCGAGGCGACGGCGACCTCGGCGGCGTTGTGGCCGAGGACGTCCGCGACCTTCTCGGCGGTGGCGTGGGTGTCCTGGAAGCCCTTCGGTCCGGTGCAGGCGTTGGCGCCACCGGAGTTGAGGACGACCGCGGTGACCGAGCCGCCCCTGAGGACCTGCTCGGACCACAGCACCGGCGCGGCCTTCACACGGTTGGAGGTGAAGACGCCGGCGGCGGCGCGGCGGGGCCCTTCGTTGACCACGAGGGCCAGATCGGGGTTGCCGTTCTCCTTGATCCCGGCGGCGATGCCCGCCGCCGTGAATCCCTTGGCTGCCGTGACACTCACTGCATCTCCTTGTTCGCTTCTCCGCCCGTGCAGCGCGCCGGTGCGGCCATCGCCGTCGTCTGCAGCCCGGTGGCTGCACGCGCGTCGCTCACTGCATCTCCTTGTTCGCTTCTCCGCCCGTGCAGCGCGCCGGTGCGGCCATCGCCGTCGTCTGCAGCCCGGTGGCTGCACGCGCGTCACTCACGGTGCGACTCCGATCGTGGAAAGCCCGGTGGTCTCGTCGAGTCCCAGGGCGATGTTCATGCTCTGGACGGCACCGCCCGCGGTGCCCTTGGTCAGGTTGTCGATGGCGCTGATCGCGATGATGCGGCCCGCCGCCTCGTCGTACGCGACCTGCACCTGAACGGCGTTGGAACCGTAGACGGACGCCGTGGCGGGCCAGCGGCCCTCGGGGAGCAGGTGGACGAAGGGCTCGTCGGCGTAGGCCTTCGCGTAGGCGGCCCGCACCGACTCGGCGGTGACGCCCGGCCTGGCCTTCGCACTGCACGTGGCGAGGATGCCGCGGGGCATCGGCGCGAGGGTGGGGGTGAAGGAGACGGTGACCGGCTCACCCGCGGCCGCGGCCAGGTTCTGGATCATCTCGGGGGTGTGCCGGTGGCCGCCGCCGACGCCGTAGGGCGTCATGGAGCCCATGACCTCGCTGCCCAGCAGGTGCGCCTTGGGCGCCTTGCCCGCGCCGGAGGTGCCGGAGGCGGCGACGACCACGGCCTCGGTCTCGGCCAGTGCGGCGGCGTACGCGGGGAACAGCGCGAGGGTGACGGCGGTCGGGTAGCAACCGGGCACCGCGATGCGCTTGGACCCCTCCAGCGCGGCGCGGGCACCCGGAAGTTCGGGGAGGCCGTAGGGCCAGGTACCGGCGTGCGCGGAGCCGTAGAAACGCTCCCAGTCGGCCGCGTCCTTGAGCCGGAAGTCGGCGCCCATGTCGACGACGAGGACGTCCGGGCCGAGCTGTTCGGCGACGGCGGCGGACTGTCCGTGCGGCAGGGCGAGGAAGACGACGTCGTGCCCGGCGAGCGTCTCGGGCGTGGTCGCCGCCAGCACCCGGTCGGCCAGCGGCAGCAGGTGCGGCTGGAGCGCGCCGAGCGGCTCGCCCGCGTTGGTGTTGCCGGTCAGGGCGCCGATCTCGATCTCGGGGTGCGCGAGGAGCAGTCGCAGGACCTCTCCGCCCGCGTATCCGCTCGCTCCGGCCACCGCTGCTCGTACCGCCATGTCACCCTCCTCCTGGATGGCATGACTATACGTATCACTGCACGTTTATGCAATCTCCTGGACGGCACCCCTCCCGGCGTCCCGGACGGCGGGTTCCCCTGCGTCCGGGACGGCGCGCTCCTCGGGATCCCGGACGGCGGGCCGCTCGGGCGACATGACCCAGCGGGAGACCACGAACGTCACCGGGACCGCCGCCAGGGACGCGGCGAGCGGGGCGAAACGGCTCCCCTGGTGCAGGACGTCGACGATCACGTACACACCCGCAGTGGTGATCAGGAAATTGGCCGCATTCGTCAGCGGGAACAACAGGAATTTCCGCCAGGTCGGCCGGGTCCGATAGGTGAAGCGCGCATTCAGAAAGAAAGAACCGGTCATGCTCAGTAAAAATGCAAACACATGAGCGGTCAGATAGGGCAAGGAGATGAGAAACAGAAGGTAAAGACCGTAGTACGTGGCCGTGTTGACCACGCCGATCACGGCGAAGGTGATGATCTGCCGGCGCACGGGGCGCCGTCTCTCGGCGGGCGTCACGGAATCAGGTCTTCCACTCGTCGTACGTTGGTCGCCTTCACCAGGAAGTGCGGGCGCCGCTTCACCTCGTAGTAGATCCGGCCCGTGTACTCCCCGATGACCCCCAGCATGGTCATCTGGACCCCGGACAGCGCCGTGACGGCGGTGATGACCGTGACATAGCCGGGCGTCTGCACCCCGTTGACCAGCGCG
The DNA here is from genome assembly GCF_053597355.1 of Streptomyces sp. NPDC001443. Taxonomy (NCBI): domain Bacteria; kingdom Bacillati; phylum Actinomycetota; class Actinomycetes; order Kitasatosporales; family Streptomycetaceae; genus Streptomyces; species Streptomyces sp. NPDC001443. The sequence continues at coordinate 44,046 of NZ_JBSFIA010000034.1, read as the reverse complement.
GCGACCACGATCCACGCCGTGTACAGCCCCGCGCACAGCAGCAGGGCCATGCCGAGGTAGAGCGCGGCCCGCAGCGGACGGTTGTTGAACGACAGCAGTCCGTCGATCCCGTAGTTGAGCAGCCCCCGCAGGCTCCACGAGCTGCGGCCGTGCTCGCGCACCGCGTTCTCGTACTCGAAGGTGGTGGCGGCGAACCCCACCCAGGCGAACAGGCCCTTGGAGAAGCGGTTGTACTCGCTCAGCGCCAGGACCGCGTCCACCACCCGGCGCGACAGCAGCCGGAAGTCCCCCGCCCCGTCCACGAGCTCGACGTCGACGAGCCGGTTGACGAACCGGTAGTACAGCCGGGCGGTGACGGTGCGCAGCACCTTGTCGCCGCTCCTGGTGCGCTTGGCGATGACCTGGTCGAAGCCCTGTTCGCGCAGGTCCACCATGCGGGTGATCAGTTCGGGCGGATGCTGGAGGTCCGAGTCCATGACGACCACGCAGTCCCCCGAGGCGTGGTGCAGCCCGGCCAGCAGCGCCGCCTCCTTGCCGAAGTTCCGGCTGAAGGAGACGTACCGCACGCGCGGGTCCTGGGCCGCCAGCCGCATCAGGACCGCCAGCGTACGGTCGCGGCTGCCGTCGTCGACGTACATGAACTCCATGTCGTGACCGCGTGGCAGGAGCTCCTCCGCGACCCGTTGGACGTGGTCGTGGAAGCGCTCGATGACGTCTTCCTCGTTGTAGCAGGGTGCGACGATCGAGATGAGCATGGTTCTCCCCCTGTGGCGCGGCGTCAGAGCGCCACTCGTGCGTCGGCTCGGTCGGTCGGTCGGGTGGTCGGTCGGGTGGTCGGTCGCGTGGTCGCCGAAGGCGTCCTCGCCCGCCGGCCGCGGACGACGGTGAGCGCGCCGAGCAGGGTCAGGCCCAGCAGCGACACACCGCCGACGGTGGCGCCCAGGCGCAGCCCGGGCGGGTGGAACGTGCAGGTGACGATGGTCGAGGTGCCGTCGAGCGGGACGGCGACCAGCCCGTGGTAGCTCTCGGCGGGCAGGGCGGCGGCCGTGCCCGTGGCGCAGCGCCAGCCGGCGATCCGCGGGGCCGCCAGGACCGCGGTTCCGCGGCTGCCCGCGGGCAGCACGGCCCGGACGGTGCCGTCGTGGACGGTCACCCGGGTGGCGCCGGTCGCCGTGAGCCGTTCGACCGCGGTGCGCAGCCGGGCGGTGTCCAGGCAGCCGACCGCGCCGCCCGGGACGATGCTCGTCCCGTCCGGGGACAGCTCGATCGTGAGGTCTCCGGAGGCGGGCACCCGGCCGAGCCGCTGCATGGAGGCGATCGCGGTGGCGAGGTGGTCGGAGCGGAAGCGGCCGGTCGGGGCCGGGCCCGGGGCACCGGCCAGGCGGGCGGTGCCCGAGAGGTGCGGTGCCCACAGGTAGACCTCGCTGCCGGGGCGGCAGCGGGCGGTGATCGTCGGCCTCGGCCCGGTGGTCCCGGCGGCGACCGGGCCGAGGCGCACGCCGGGGCGCCCGTCGCCGAGGCTTATCACCCGGCCGGCGGCGGTGCGCACGGTCACCCGCGGCACGGTGTAGACGGGGGTGCCGAGCAGCAGTTCCTGGTTGCGGTACGGGGACGGGCCGAAGGCGGGCCGGTTCGCGCCGGTGCCGGACGGCCGCACCGTGACCAGCGGCGGCACCGGCTGCCGGGACACGGTGGTCCGGCTGCCGTCCTGGGGGAAGCGCTTCTGGTCCGGGTCCGGCGGGGAGTGCACCCGGGCGCCGACGGAGAAGATCGCGTCCGTGACGGCGTTGTCCAGGCTCTGCAGGCTGCGGCCCCGGGAGGTCCAGCCGTCCCCGAGGGCGGTGAGGGTGCGGCTGAGGACGTCGGAGGTGAGGCTGCTGTAGTACTGGGCGCCCTGGCCGCCCACCTCCATCGGGTCGTTGGCGACGGTCTGCTCCCGGCCCGGGTCGGTGCGGTAGCGGGGCCAGCCGTCGGTCTCGGCGATCAGCTCGGCCTGGGTCTGCCGGCGGGCGCCCCAGGGGCTGTGGTCGTCCATGCGGGTGGCCCGCGACCGCGTGGCCACGGCGGAGGTGGCGGCGGCCTCGCCGAACTGCCCGCCGAGCAGCAGGACGGCGGCCAGGCCGGCGAGGACGGCGCGGCGGCGGCCGCCCGGACGGGGAGCGCCGTCCTGGCGCGGAGCGCCGTCCTGGCGCGGAGTGCCGGCGCCGTCCGTGTCGTCCGCGTCCTTCGCGTCGTCCGCGTCCTTCGCGTCGTCCGTGTCCTTCGCGTCCTTCGTGGCGTCCGCGTCCTTCGTGGCGTCCGCGCGGCCCAGCAGGGTCAGGCCGGTCAGCGCCGCCAGGGCGGCGAGCACGGCGATCGGCAGGGTGAAGGCGTGGTGCGCGGGCATGCTGCCCGCGGCCTCGGCCATGACCAGGGCGAGCAGCCCGGCGGCCGCGAGCAGCGCGCGCGGACCGGGAGGGCCGTACGAGAGCGAGGTCCAGGCGGCGATCACCAGCAGCCCGCACAGCACGAAGGTCTGGCGGTACGCGCTGCCCTGCGGGGTGGCGAAGGCGTGCCAGACCAGATGGGTCGGCCCCCAGCGCATCGACAGGATCATCGCCGCCACCAGCAGCGTCCACCCGGCGCGCACCCGCCGGGGAACCGCCCGGTGGAAGGGCAGGGCGAGGGCGAGCAGCAGCGCGGCGGTGCCCACGTAGGCGGCCGGGCTGCTGAAGCTGTACGACGTCGGCAGCAGGTGGGCCAGCAGATATTCGAACGCCAGCGGCTGGAACTCGGCGACCCGGCCCGGATAGGCGTGCCTGGTGCCGAAGTAGACGACGACCACCAGCGGCGCGGCCAGGCCGATGCCGAGCACGGTGCTCAGCACCGCCCGGCCTGCCGCCACGAGCAGCCGCCGCACCGGGAGGCCGGACAGCGACAGCCGCAGCAGCAGCACCAGACCGGCGCCGAGGGTGGCCATGTACGCCGTGTAGAAGTTGGCGATCCAGGCCAGGGCCACGACCAGCGCCCCGAGCACCGGCCGGCGTCCGTGCAGCGCCCATTCGCCGACCAGGCACAGCAGCGGCAGGGCGATGAGTCCGTCGAGCCACATCGGGTTGACCGTGGCCATCAGCACGCTCCAGCCGCACAGGGCGTAGGAGGCGCCGAGCAGCCCTGCGGCCCACCAGCGGCCGGGCCGCAGGGCGAGCAGCAGCCAGGCCATGGCCGCACCGGCGCAGGCCGTCTTCAGCACGGTGATCACGTAGACCGCGAGGTCGATCTCGTCCCGCGGGAAGACCGCCACGAGCAGGGCGAACGGGCTGCTCAGATAGGTGCCGAGGTCGGGCAGGAAGCTGGAGCCGAACCCGGACCGCCAGTTCATCAGCAGGCCGCCGTCGGCCCGGCCGTGCAGCAGGTCCCACAGGTGCGCGTGGAACGGCACGTACTGGTTCCCCAGGTCGCTCACGTTGCGGCTGCGCGGTCCGAAGGGGTAGCTGCGCGCCACGACGTCGGCGGTGCAGGACACGAGGACCGCGACGGCCGCCGCGAGCAGGGCGGCGGCCTGTTCCGGCCGGACGGCCGGGCGGGGCGGCCGAAGCCGGCCCCGGAGCCGGTCCAGCCGGGGTGTCCGGCCGGACCGCGGTGGGGCGGACGGTGCGGGTGCGCTCGGCGGCACCGGGGAGACGGTCGGCTTCACACCCTGCTCCGGTACGGACGGCGCCGCGTACTCCTGTGAGGAATGCCACACGGAGAGGCGGTGAGCAAAGTCGGGCGTTCCATTGTTCGCAGGCCCCCTGGGGAAGTGGCACGCATGGCGTCTCGTCCAGGGGCGTCACTTCCCCCGCATTATTGATTCGCCGCCTTAGACGGGCCTGGATTCCGAATGGTTGTGCCGTGTAGGGGAATTGATGAAGGTTCTTTCGGAAACGGGCGCGGGTCGCACTAACCGCCCGGTTAACACCGAGAGAACACCCGGACAATGGAATTCGTCCTGTGTGCAATTACAGGGGTGAAGGGCCCTGACTGCGGGGGCGGAGGGCCGCGATCGCGGGGGCCGCAGTCCGTGGTGCGCGGCCCGGCTTGACCTGGAGCGCGCTCCAACTCCTACGTTCTGCGCCATGAACCCGAACAGCACCCGTGAAGAGCGTTTCGCCCATGGTCTGGAGGTCCTGAAGAGGGTCGACGGCGAGGCCGGGCAGCGGGTCGTCGACGCGCTCGACGACGTCAGCCCCGAGCTCGGTCACCAGGTCGTCTCCTGGGCCTTCGGCGAGATCTACGACCGGCCCGGACTCGTCCCGCGGGACCGCCAGTTGGTGACCCTGGGCGTGCTGACCGCGCTCGGCGGCTGCGAGGCGCAGCTCGACGTGCATGTGAACGCGGCCCTGAACGTGGGTCTGACGCCCGAGCAGATCACCGAGGCGCTGCTGCACGCGGCCGTCTACTGCGGTATGCCGAGGGCGCTGAGCGCGACCTTCGCCGCGAAGAAGGTGTTCGCCGAGCGTGGGCTGCTGCCGCTCGGGCAGCAGCCCACCGATGCCTCGGCTACCTCCGCCTGATCCGCAGGAAGGTGACGGAGTCCGCGGGGAAGGTGTACGTGAACCGGTCGGCGACGCCGGTGAAGGTCGACGTCACCGGCGCGACCCCGGTCCGCGTCTCGGTGTTCACCGCGTCCGGGGCGGCGGCCAGCGTGGTCACCCGCGCCTTGTCCGCGACCCGGGCGCCGCCGAGGTCGATCGCCGTACGGGCCGCCGAGGAGCGGGCGTTGACGACCTTGACGATCAGGTCACCGGTCTTCCGGTCCGTGGTGACGACCTGCCGGAACGGCTCGGCCGGCTTGTCGTCGGTGAAGCTCCCCCACTCCTCGCCGTCGAGGTAGAGGGTCACCTGGCGGCCCCGCACCTTGATGTCGATGTCGTAGGCGCGGCCCGTCTCGACGGTCCCGGGCTTGGCGATCAACGTCGACTTGCCGCCGTCCACGGCCTGTTCGACGGCGCTGGTGGTGTTGTTCCAGCCGCCGAGGTTCCACCAGTAATAATTGCCGGTGTCCTGGACGCCGAAGGCGACGAGGAAGCCCTCCTTGCCGGACGTCTTGGTGGCCTTCACGCTCAGGTCGTAGTCGTGCCAGGCGGTGTCCCCGGCCGAGACCATGGTGTTCTCGGCGGCCACGTCGCTCTGGACGTACCGGCCGTCCTGGACGCTCCAGCTGCCGCCGCCGGTGTGGGTCCACCGGGACGCGTCCGTGCCGAAGTCGTCGTCGAGCAGGACCGTGCCGTCCGCGCCGGTCACCTTCACGTCGTCGTAGGCGGCCGTCGTCGCCCAGGTCGACAGGCCGACGGCGCCGGTGATCGGGCCGCTGACGGACGGGGTGGTGGTGGCGGTGCTGGGCACCACGCGGTCGCCGACGTTGGTCATGAACAGCTTCTGGACCTCGTAGTTGGCCGAGCCCCAGGAGGCGCGGTTGTTGAACCAGACCAGGTCCGGGCTCCACTGGACGTAGTCCTCGTTGGCGAACAGCGGTGCGTAGGAGGCGAGTCGTACGACGTCCGCGTTGCGTTCCAGGCCGGTCATGTAGGCGGCTTCGGCGAGGCCGTTCTTGAAGGCGTTGCCGCCGGAGGCGTACTCGCCGAGGAACACCTTCGGGCCGCCGCGGTCGTAGGTGTCGTAGCGGTCGTTGTTCTGGAGGAACCACTGCGGGCTGTTGTAGTAGTGCTCGTCGACCAGGGCGACGCCGGCGTCCCGGTTGAGCTGCCAGGCCGTGTCGAAGGTCGTACCGGCGTCGTCCGGGCCGGAGTTGGAGACGAGGGTGATGTCCGGGTACACGGCCGCGACGGCGGCGCGGAACTCCTGGAACCGGGCGAAGAACTCGACCGGGAGGTTCTCCTCGTTGCCGACCTCGATATGGGTGAGGTGGAAGGGCCCGGGGTGTCCCATCCGGGCACGCAACCCGCCCCAGGTCGAGGTGACCGGCCCGTTGGCGAACTCGATGAGGTCGAGGGTGTCCTGGATGTGCCGCCGGAGCAGGGCGTCGTCGTCGACGGCCCGGTTCTGGCCGCACCCGGTCACCAGGGCGGGCACGACGGGCAGCGGCATCGCGCCGACGTCCTCGGCGAGCCGGAAGTACTCGTAGTAGCCGAGTCCGTAACTCTGGTTGTAGCCCCAGAAGTTCGCGTTGGTGGCGCGCTGCTCGACCGGGCCGACGGTGTCCTTCCACTGGTAGGAGCGGGCCCGCTGCCAGCCGGACGCCTCGCTGTAGTCCTGCATCGAGCCCGTGTTGACCAGGCAGCCGCCGGGGAAGCGCACGAAGCCCGGGTGCAGGGCGGCGATCTTCTCGGCGAGGTCCTTGCGCAGGCCGTTGGGCTCGTGCTTGTAGGTGTCGTGCGGGAACAGCGACACCATGTCGAGGGCGGCGGCGCCGGTGGAGGCCACGGTGAGTCGGCCGGTGGCGCTGGTGCGGCTCGCGGTGAACGTGGCCGTGTACTTGGCCCAGCCGCCCCGGGCGGTCACCCGGCGGGCGTTCGCCAGCGTGCCGTCGGCGTCCTGGAGGGAGACGGTGAGCGCGCTGCCGGCGCTGCGGGCCCAGACCGAGAAGTCGTACCTGTCGCCCTCCCGCACGCTGATGCCGGTGTTGTAGCCCGCGTTCGTGACCGCCGAACCAGCCTCCATCGAGAGGTAGTTGCGATTCCGCTCGGCCAGGCGGCCGGCATCGTCGACGACCTGGGCGCCGCCGGTGACCGTCCAGGAGGTGAGCGGTGTGTAGGACCGGTTGTCGGTGGTGGAGTACTCGAACGAGCGGTTCTGCACGAGTTCGGCGTACAGGCCGCCGTCGGCGGCACGGTTGATGTCCTCGAAGAAGACGCCGTACATCGCGTCGGCGATCTTCGCGCCCCGGGCGGCCGGGTCGACGGTGATCGTGTAGTCGGTGACGTCCTCGGCGTGCGCGGGCGCGGGAAGCCCGGCCGAGGCGAGCAGTAAGGCGACGGCGGCGAGGACGGGCCGCCGCCAGGTTCGGACGGTGCGTGACATGGACACTCCGCGACTCTGTAGGAGTTGTGAGCTGTAGGAGTTGCGAGCTGGAGGAGTTGCAGGCTGCGGGCGTTGCAAGATGTGAGCGTTGCAAGATGTTCGATATTACGAACATTGATCAGCACTTCGAACGGCACCCTAGGGAGGAGGCATGGGCGCGTCAATGGGACGGGCGTCGGCTCCCGTGGTGGGGGCTGCCGGACACAGGCGGCCAGGACATAGGGTCGAGGCCATGCACGTGCTGCTTCCCTACCTGGCCACGGCCGGCTGTCTGGCGGCCGTCCTGGGGCTTTTCACCTGGCTGGCGCGGCGGATCCGCCGACGCGGCACCGCCGGCGCGGGTCTGGTGGCGGCGCTGGCCTCGTACGAGGAGGCGTTCCGCGCGACGAGTCATGACTCGTACCACGAGATCCAGGCCCAGGCGCGGCGCAGGTCGCCCGTCGACTCGCCGGACGGATGGCGCCGCCGCCGGCCCACGGGACGGGGCTGACATGGACGGTCTCCGGCCCGTGCCCGATGTGCTGGCCCATCTGGCCGGGCGCTGGCGGGTGGAACGCACCGTGCGGGATCTCGCCGGGGGCGAGGAGGGCCGCTTCGAGGGGGTCACCGACTTCGGCCCGCTGGACGGCGGCGGACTGCTGCACCGGGAGACGGGCCGGTTCGTCTGGCGGGGCGTCGCCCGGCCCGCCGAGCGGACCCTGCGGTTCCTGCCGGGCGCGGTGCCCGGCACGGCGGACGTACGGTTCGCGGACGGGCGGCCCTTCCATCACCTGGACCTGACGTCCGGGCGTTACGTGGCCGACCACCCCTGCGCCGCCGACTTCTACCGCGGCGAGTTCACCGTCCGGGACGAGGACCACTGGCGGACGGTCTGGCGGGTCGGCGGCCCCGCGAAGGACCTCGTGCTGACGACCGACTACGTCCGTGAGGGCTGAGCGGACGTGGAGTCGAAGCGAAGGTGCCAGCGGCCCGCGCGGCCGCTCACGGTGATCGCCGACAGGGACCGGACGTCGATGTTCCAGTACGTCGAGGGCGGTGCCTGCAGCGCGTACACCAGCGCCGCGCGGATCACGGAGGGTTCGGCGACGGCGACGATGCGGCCGCCGTCCTCGACCGGGCGGGTGTCCAGCCAGCCGCCGACCCGGGAGATGAAGGCGAGCAGCGGTTCACCGCCGTGCGGGGCGGAGCGCGGGTCGGCGAGCCAGGCGTCCACCGACTGCGGTTCCCGGGCCATCGCCTCGCCGATCGTCAGCCCGCGCCAGCGGCCCATGTCGCAGTCCCGCAGGGCGAGCTGGACGAGCGGCGCGTAACCGAGGGCGTCCCCGGTGGCACGGCTGCGCGGGTTCGGCGAGCAGTAGCGCAGTTCGGCGGCGGCGAGCGGCAGCAGTTCGGCGGCCACCCGCTGCACCTCCTGCCAGCCCGCCTGGTCCAGCGGCCGGTCGTCGTCGAAGCGCTCGGCGAGCAGCGGGGAGCTGCGCGCGGCTGCGACGAAGGTGACCCGAAGTGCCATGCGGCGATCGTGAGCCGCCCGGGCCCACCGGTCAAGGGTTCCCGCCTGTGCGTTACCGACGGTTCATCATCCTTTACCCGAACGTCGGGGCCTGCCGGGCAAGTCGCACCAAAACCTCACTCGAAGGCAAGGACCATCCACTGGTCGGGGACGTCCAGCGCCCGGAAGCCCACCTTCTCGTAGACCCCGTGGGCGTCGTGGGTGGCGAGCAGGATGCGGCGCAGTCCGTACGGCCGCAGCCGGTCGCGCACGGCGGCCACCAGGGCCGTGCCGATCCCCTTGCCGCGCACCGACGCGTGCACGTACACGTCGCACAGCCAGGCGAAGCTCGCCCGGTCGGTGACGACTCGGGCATAGGCCACCTGTTCGCCGGAAGCCATGTCGTACACGCCGAAGTTGAGCGATCCGGCCATGGCCCGCTCGTGCTTCTCCCGCGACCGCCCGATCGCCCAGTACGCGTCGGTGGACAGCCAGTGGTGCACGCGCCCGACGTCGACGCGGTCCGGGTCGGTGGAGATCTCGTACCCCTCGACGAGCCCGTGGGTGTCGGGCACGTCGGGTACGCAGCCGGTCTCGGACGGGTCGGCGGGGGCGGGGGTGTCGCGGAGGTCGGTCATGGCGGGATCCTCACAGCTCGGGCGCCGCGTGTCGAAGGGTTTCCGGCGGCCGGGAGCACCTCGTCGCAGGCCGTGCGCAGCCGCCGTACCCCCTCGGTGATCTCCCCGGTGCCCGCGACGGCCGCGAAGCTCAACCGCAGGTGTCCGGCCGGGGGTTCGGCGCTGAAGTACGGACGTCCCGGGGTCAGCGCGACACCCGCGCGCAGGGCCGCGGCGGCCAGGGCGGCCTCGTCGGTGCCGTCGGGCAGACGCAGCCACAGGTGGTAGCCGCCGGACGGGACGTGCGGCAGGGCGAGTTCGGGCAGGGTCAGGCGCAGGGCGGTGGTCATCGCCTCCCGGCGGGCCCTCAACTCCGCGGAGACGGCGCGCAGATGGCGCGGCCAGGCGGGCGATCCGACGAGTTCCAGGGCGGCTTCCTGGAGCGGCCGGGGGACGAAGAAGGTGTCGACGACCTGGATGGCGCGCAGGCGTTCCAGGACCGGGCCGCGCGCGGCCAGGGCGCTGACCCGGAAGCTGGGCGAGGTGGCCTTGGTGAGCGACCCGACGTGCACCACGACGCCGTCCGGGTCGTCCGCGGCGAGCGGCCGCGGCAGCTCACCGGCGTCCTCGTGCACGAGCCGGCGCACGAAGTCGTCCTCGACGACGAACGCGCCGGCCCTGCGGGCGATGCCCAGCACCTCGCTGCGGCGGGCCGGGGCGAGCACGGCGCCGGTGGGGTTCTGGAACAGCGGCTGGCAGACGAGGACGCGGGCGCCGGTGGCCCGGAAGGCGTCGGCGAGCAGGTCCGGCCGTACCCCGTCCGCGTCCACCGGTACGGGCACCGGGCGCAGTCCCGCCGCGCGGGCGATGGCCAGCATCCCGGGGTAGGTGGGCGACTCCACGAGCACCGGGGCGCCGGGGGGTGCCAGCGCGCGCAGCGCGGTGGTCAGTGCCGCCTGGCCGCCCGCGGCGACCAGCACCTCGGCGGCCGTGACCGACCCGCCGATGTCGCGGGCGAACCACTCGCGCAGCTCCGGCAGCCCTTCCATGGGCGGCCGCCCCCACGCCCCGGGACGGCGCCCGGCGCGCGACAGGGCCGCGGCCATGGCCCGCTCGGGCTGGAGGGCCGGATGCAGATAGCCGCCGTTGAACTCGATCACCCCGGGCGGTGGCGCGGCCAGCGAGACGGTGACCCCGGAGGCGTCCACCGTGCGCGGTACGAGGTCGGCGGCGCCGTCGGCGCTGAGGGCGACCTCCTGCCAGGAGGTGTCACCGGCGGGCGCGGCGGCGGCGCGCGGGCGCGCGCGGAACGCGCCCGCGCCGGGCCGGGTGACCACCAGCCCCTCGGCGGCGAGCTGGGCGAGGGCCCGAGAGACGGTCACCGGGCTCACCCGGAACCGCTCCACGAGGGCCCGACTCGACGGGAGCTTTCCACCGGGAGAGTAGCGGTCGAGCTCCCGCCGGAGCTGTTCCGCCAGTTCCCCTACGCTGCTACGCTCATACATGAGAGCACAGAGTAGCGCTACCGCTTCGACCCGGATAGCGGTCGGCACCACCGCCCCGGGCGTCGCCCCAACTGGCACCCCTTCTCCGGGCGCCGCTTCCCCGGGCACCTCTTCGGGCGTCTCCGCCACGGGCGCCCCCTCCCCCGGTCTCTCCTCCCCGGGTTCCACCGCGGGCCTGGCGCAGGCCGCCCTCGGGGTCGTCGCCTTCTCCCTCACCTTCCCGGCCACCGCCTGGGGCCTGGAGGGCTTCGGACCCTGGGCGCTGGTCTCCGTGCGCAGCGTGCTCGCGGCGCTGATCGCGGGCGGTGCCCTGCTCGCCCTGCGCGTACCGCCGCCCGCCCGGCGGCACTGGCCGGGGCTCGCGGTCGTCGCCGCCGGGGTCGTTCTCGGCTTCCCGCTGCTCACCACGCTCGCCCTGCGCACCTCGACCACCGCGCACGCCGCCGTCGTGGTCGGCCTGCTCCCGCTGACGACCGCGCTGCTGTCCGCCCTGCGCGTCGGCGCCCGGCCCTCGCGCACCTTCTGGGCGGCGGCGCTGGCGGGTGCCGCCGCCGTGGTCGCCTTCACCGTGCAGCAGAGCGGAGGCGCCCTGACCGTCGCCGACCTCTATCTCTTCGGGGCGCTGCTGGTGTGCGCGGCCGGGTACACCGAGGGCGGCCGGCTGGCCCGTGAACTGCCGGGCTGGCAGGTCATCGGCTGGGCGCTGGTGCTGTGCCTGCCGCTGACCGTGCCGGTGGCCGCCGCGGCCCTGGTCCACCAGCCGCCGCAGTTCGGCGTGCACAGCGTGGCCGGACTGCTGTGGGTCGCGGTCGGCTCGCAGTTCCTGGGTCTGGTCGTCTGGTACCGGGGGATGGCCGCCATCGGCATCCCCAAGGCCAGCCAGTTGCAGTTGGCGCAACCGCTGCTCACACTGGTGTGGTCGGTGCTGCTGCTCGGCGAGCACCTCACGCCGGCCGCCCCGCTGACGGCCGCCGCCGTGCTCGTCTGCATCGCCGTCACCCAGCGGGCGCGCGGCTGAGCGCGCACTGGTGAGGAGGCCCGTAGATGCGCGCAACCAAAGGCGACCGGCTTGTCCAGCACGGCAGGGTGGTCGGCCAACACGACCAGGTATCGGAAGTCGTCGAGGTGATGGGCACGGAAGGCAACCCGCCCTACCGCGTCCGCTTCCCCGACGGACACGAGGCAGTGATGTCCCCCGGCCCCGACTGCGAGGTCAAGCACCCCGACAAGGAGCGGTGAGTCAGCGCGGGGGCCTTGCCGGCTGCCGGTAGTGGTCGGCGACCACCCGCGCCATCGCACCGACCGGGTCCGCAGCCACCTCCCGGGCGGCGAAGAAGACATGACCGCGCACCTGCGGGAGATCCGCGGCGAGCGCGAGATGGCGGGAGAGTTCGCCCGGGTCCTGCCAGGCCGCGGGCTGCGCCGGGTCACCGGCCTTGTACAGCGCCTCCCCGGCGTACAGGTCCGTGCCCGTCCCCCGGGCGACCTCCGCCCACCAGGGCAGCAGTTTCGCGTAGTCGGCGGCGGGCAGGCCGATGTGCCAGTAGAGCTGCGGGACCAGGTAGTCGATCCAGTGCTCGCGGACCCATCTGCGGGTGTCCGCGTGCAGGTCGTCGTACGTCTGCACGCCCGCCCTGGTGTCGGAGCCCAGCGGGTCGGTGACGGCGTTGCGCCACACCCCGAAGGGGCTGATGCCGAACCGGGTGCCGGGCCGGGTCCGCCGGATCCGGCCCGCGGTGTCCCGGACCAGCCGGTCGACGTTGTCGCGGCGCCAGGCCGCCCGGTTGGGGAAGTCCCCGCCGTGGGCGTCGTAGGCGGCGTCGTCGTCGAAGGACTGGCCCGCCATCGGACGGGGATAGAAGTAGTCGTCGAAGTGCACCCCGTCGACCGGGTAGCGGGCGACCGCGTCGAGCATCGCGTCCTGGACGAAGGCGCGCGCCTGGGGCAGACCCGGGTTGTAGTAGAGCATCCCGCCGTACGCCACCACCCAGTCCGGGTGCCGCCGGGCCGGGTGGGAGGCGACGAGCTTCGCCGGATCGGTGTCGAAGGCGATGCGGTACGGATTGAACCAGGCGTGCAGCGCCAGCCCCCGGGCGTGCGCCTCCGCCACGGCCGTACCCAGGGGGTCCCAGCCCGGATCGCGGCCCTGGACGCCGGTGAGACACCCCGACCACGGCTCGTACGGGGAGGGCCACAGCGCGTCCGCCGTCGGCCGCACCTGGAAGATCACCGTGTTCAGGCGGTTGCGCACCGCCGCGTCCAGGTGGGCGATCAGCTCCGCGCGCTGGGCGGCCGCGCTCAGCCCGGGGCGGGAGGGCCAGTCGCGGTTGCCCACCGTCGCCAGCCACACGCCCCGCATCTCCCCGGCCGCGCTGCCCGCCGCGCCGGGCGCGCGCCGAGCGCTCCGCTCCCCCGGACCGGCCGCCCACGCGTCCTCCCGGGCCCCGGTCCGCCGCTCGGCCGGCTCCGCCCTCGTCGCGCCCGTCTCCGGGCCGGCCGTCAGCGCCGTCAGCGCCGTCAGTGCCCCCAGCGCGAACGTCCGCCGGGTCGGTCGTCCCACGTCGAGCACCCCCTGCGCGTCGGAACCGCGCGGTCACGGAACGTCCTGGCGCCAAGGATGCCGCACCCGGACGATCGATCATCGATACTTGGCGGTAACGTGCACGAACGGAGCAGGCACCGAACCCGGCAGACCTGCCACCGTCGTGGATCAGCAGCGAAAGGGACGATGTGACCGACATCGAACGCGTCGGAGTGGTGGGCTGCGGCCAGATGGGAGCGGGCATCGCCGAGGTCTGCGCCCGCGCAGGTCTGGACGTCAAGGTCGCCGAGACCACCGGCGAAGCCCTGGAGTACGGCCGTACCCGGCTGTTCACCTCCCTGACCAAGGCCGCCGAGCGCGGCAAGATCACCGAGGAGGAGCTGGCGGCGACCCAGGCCCGCCTGAGCTTCACCACCGACCTCGGCGAGTTCGCGGACCGCGACCTGGTCATCGAGGCCGTCGTCGAGAACGAGCAGGTCAAGACCGAGATCTTCCAGGTCCTTGACCAGGTCATGACCCGACCGGACGCCATCCTGGCGTCCAACACCTCCTCCATCCCGCTGGTGAAGCTGGCCGTCGCCACCTCGCGGCCGGACCAGGTCATCGGCATCCACTTCTTCAACCCGGCCCCGGTGCAGCAGCTCGTCGAGCTGATCCCGGCGCTGACCACCTCCGAGGGCACGCTGAGCCGCGCGCAGCTGTTCGCCGAGAAGGTGCTCGGCAAGCACGCCATCCGCGCCCAGGACCGCTCCGGCTTCGTGGTCAACGCGCTGCTGGTGCCGTACCTGCTCTCCGCCATCCGGATGTTCGAGTCCGGCATCGCCGGCCGCGAGGACATCGACAACGGCATGGAGATGGGCTGCGCCCACCCGATGGGCCCGCTGAAGCTGTCCGACCTGATCGGCCTGGACACCATCGTGTCGATCGCGAACAGCATGTACGCCGAGTACAAGGAGCCGCTGTACGCCGCTCCCCCGCTGCTCCAGCGCATGGTCGACGCCGGCCGCCTCGGCCGCAAGACGGGCTCGGGCTTCTACACCTACGGCTGATGCGGCAGTCGGCCCCGCGGCCGACTACACCGAGCTACGCCACGCGGGCCCGGCACCTGGGAAGGTGCCGGGCCCGCGGCATTCACACACCGTGTGAGCGGCGGGCCCGCATATGCCGCCCGCACACTCTCCCCACGCGCCGACCAGGCGAGTTGACTCTTCATGCACATGCAAGGGATGTGATTCGACCACGGAAAGGAGCGGACACATGACCGCCGATCCCGAGCATCCCGTCGTCCATGGAGAACTCGCAGAGTTACGACGCCGCCTCGATGTGGCGTACGCCCGCGTCGAGGGCGGGCTGGCCCTGCTCACCCACCGCACCGAAGAGACCGCCAAGGAACTCGACGAACTGAGCACCCGGCTCGGCTCACTGGAACACGCGCGCTGGCCCCTGCCCTCGATCGCGGCCGTCACCGCGGTCGGCGCACTGGCCGTGGCGGTCTGGCAGGCCCTCGGCCACTAGCCGTCGGCCGGGACGCCCTGGGGGATTCAGGGCACGGCGTCCTGCCCGAGCCTGAGATGGTGCAGCAGCAGTAACGCGGCCGCCATGTTGGCGGCCGGGACCTCACCGCGGGCGACCAGGTCGGGGACGAGCTTGAGCGGGACCCATTCCCGGCGGTCCGACTCGAAGTCGTCCACGGGATGCCCGATGAACTCCCCCTCGTCGGCCCAGTAGATGTGGTGCCGGGCGTCGGTGAGCCCGTTGGACGGCTCCACGCTCATGAGGTGGTGCAGAGGCCCCGGCCGCCAGCCGGTCTCCTCCTCCAGTTCCCTGGCGGCCGCCTCGGCGAGGCCCTCGCCGTCCTCGACGACGCCCGCCGCGAGTTCCCACCCCCAACTGTCGGTGATGAAACGGTGGCGCCACAGGAGAAGGACCTCGTTGGCCTCGTTCACCACCGTGGCCACGGCGACGGGCCGCAGCCGTATGAGGAAGTGGTCGAGATGCCGGCCGTCCGGGAGCGCGACATCGGCGAGATTGACCCTGAACCAGCGGTTTTCATACACAGTTTGTTCGTTCTGTTTCGTCCACTGCACGGTTCTGCCACCTTCCGCTGAGTAAGTGGCAATATCGCAGCAGGAGCACTCTGAGAGCAGGCGCACAACGAGCGCCTCCCTGCGCCCCCATGGACGCGGGGCACGGGCCTCGGCCGGGTCTTACCTGTCTTACCTGCGGAAACGCGGGGGTCTACAGCGGTACGCGCAGTGCCCCGTCGATGAGCTCGGCGGCCTCGGCGGTACCGGTCACACCGCTGCGCACCAGGTGTTCGCGCACCTCGCGCAGTCTGTCGCGCACGCGCTGGGACTCCATCCCCCGGGCCTGTTCGGCCATCCGCACCGCGGTGGCCACCGCCTCGTCGGCGTTGCCCCGGCGCAGTTCGATCGTGCTGAGCATCGCGAGCCGGTGCACCCGGCCCCGGTCGTGCGCGGGATTGTCCACGGCGGCCGCCGCGTGCTCCCGGGCGGCGGCCAGTTCACCGAGGCAGAGCAGCGCCTCCGCCACCTGGACGTTGACGAGGCCGGGCTGGACATAGCCGGTCTCGTCGGGCTCGTGTCCGCGCCGGATGCGCTCGGCGGCCGCCTCGGCCCGCCGGATGCAGGACAGGGCGCTCGTGCCGTCGCCCAGGTGGGCGTACGCCTTGGCCTGCATCGCGTACAGATCCGAGGCGAGCGCGGGGGTGATGTGCCGTCCGGCGGTGCGCAGCGCGGCCTCGGCGAAGGCGACGGCCTGGCGGTACTCCCGCATGAACAGCGACTGGTTGACCAGCAGCGCGATGACGTAGGCGCCAAGTCCCCGGTCCCCGCTGGCCTTTGCCAGCCGCAGGGCCTGGTGGAAGTAGCGCTGGGCCAGGCCGTGCGCGTCGGAGTCGTACGCGCAGATCCCGGCGACCGCCACCAACCCGCCGGTGGCCCGGTGGAGTTGGCGGCCGGTGGCGTCGGTGTAGCTGCCGCGCAGCAGCGGGGCCGCCTCGGCGTTGAGGAAGCCCACGATCCGGCTGCGGGTCGCGACGCCGCCTGCCTTGCGGTACATCTGCTCGTAGTGGGTGCGGGCGGCGCGCAGCATCTCGATGTCGGCCGAGGTGACCCGGTGCCGGCCGCCGCGCGAGACGTCGACGTCCTCGGGCGGGT
Organism: Streptomyces sp. NPDC001443; assembly: GCF_053597355.1. NCBI lineage: Bacteria > Bacillati > Actinomycetota > Actinomycetes > Kitasatosporales > Streptomycetaceae > Streptomyces > Streptomyces sp. NPDC001443. Next base: position 27,712 of record NZ_JBSFIA010000034.1, on the reverse strand, counting down.
TCTCCCACTCCCACACCGGCATCACGGCTGGCGTACCGGTGACGGCGGGGGCGCCCAGGACGTGCGGGCGCTGCTGTTCGTCGGAGCGCCAGAGCGCGGTGGCACGCTCCACGAAGCCGGAGAGGGTGCCGTGCGGGGCCGACGGCTCGCCCGGGACGCCGAGGCCGATGTCGTCGAGGGTGACCGGCCGGTGCAGCCGGCCCGCCAGCACCTCGCAGATCAGGTCGGGTACCTGGCCGCGCGGCCGCTGCCCCTTCAACCACCGGGCCACGGCGGTGTGTTCGTACCTCAGCGCCAGTCCACGGCCCCGCCCCGCCTGGTTGACGTGCGCGGCCAGCCCGGCATGGGAGATCCCCGCCTCGTCCAGGATCGCGTCGAGCAGAGTGTTGGGCTGCATGGGTGTCCCCCGGTGGATCCGTGCCGACAGAGTAGTGGGTACCGCTTCACACGGGGTGTGAACGGAGTGCGCGAAGCCGCGCTGTACGTGCGCTGTTGCGGAGAGTTCCGGCCCGGTTGACTGAGATGCCTCGCAAGAGGCCGGCCGGGCCGCCGGCTCCCCCTCGAAAAGTACGGCGGCCCGCTTCCCCGCCGTCCGCCCGGCTGCCTGCCCGACACTCCGTGGCGGGGCGGACGGCGGCGGAACACGGCGCCTCGGGCCTACAGGTGGTTCGTCGGCTGAGGGTCGGTGGGCGCGGGCCCCGCCCGCGCCGCCGAGCCGTACGCGTCACCGCTCCGCCGCTGCGCGCAAGTGGGGCCGCGCAGCCGTTCGTTGCGCAGGACGAGCAGGGCCACGTCGTCGGTCGGGCGGTGGCCGACATGCCGACGCAGCGCGGCGAGGACGGTGCGCAGGACCGTCTGCGGGGTGGCCCGGTGGTCGCGGACCGCCTCGGCGATCGCGTCGGGCAGGCGGAAGAACCGGCCGCGGCCGTCGCGTGCGTCCTGCGCCCCGTCCGTGTGGAGCACGAGCGACTCGCCCGGCAGCAACTCTCCCAGGCACTGCGCGGGAAGGTCGTCCGGCAGGGGGAACGGTCCGAGCGGCGGCAGGGGATCGGTGTGGGCCAGGGGTTCGACCCGGCCGTCGCCGACCAGATACGGCCACGGGTGGCCGCAGTTCAGAGCCCGTACCCCGCCGTCGCGGCCGATCTCCAGCAGCAGCACGGTGACGAACTCCTCGGCGACCGGGGTGTCCGGCGGCGCTGCGGCCGAGGGGTGCTCGGTGCGGGCCTGCGCGCGCAGGTGCCGGGCGAGCGCGCGGTCCAGGCGGCGCAGCACACCGCCGAGTTCGGCCTCGTCGTGCACGGCTTCGCGGAAGCTGCCGAGTACGGCGGCGACGGTGCCGAGCGCCCCGATCCCGTGCCCGCGGACGTCGCCCATCACCACCCGGACCCCGTGCTCGGTGGCGAGCGCCTCGTAGAGGTCGCCGCCGACCGAGGCGCCGCGGTCCGCGGAGAGCTGGGCGGCGGCGACACCGAGGCCGTCGAGCCGCGGGGGCAGTGGCCGCAGCAGCACGCTCTGCGCGGCGCCCGCGACCCGGCGGGCCTGTCTGAGCTCGCGCAACAGGGTTCCGCGCACGTGGAGGACCAGCCCCGCGCCGACCGCGCAGAAGACCGCGCTGCTGACGACGCGTGCGCCCAGCCCGTCCTGCTGGGCGAGCGGACAGGCCAGCTTGTATGTGATCGCCACGGCGCCCCACATCGTGGGCATCCCCAGTGAGAGGGTCCTACGCAGCGGCAGCCTGATGCGGAACATGTCGATGGCCCCCCATCCAGGCCCTGACAGCGCAGACCGAACCGGCCCCGAATGGCCGGTTAGATTCTGTCGACCGCACCCCCGCCCGACCCGGAACCCCGACAGATCTCACCCGATCGAGTGAGATAGCAAAAAAGCGCCCCAAAGGGGCGCGAGGAACTGCGCGACCAGCCACGGACAGCCCGCGGCCGACAACCGACCCGCAGTCGGAAAGGGGCGCGGGGAACTGCGCGAACGACCACCGACAACCCGCAGTCGGCAGACGACGCCCAGTCCCCCGCCGGGAACTAACTCCGCAGCGCAGCCCCGGTACGCTCAGCGGCCAGCGCCACCGCAGCGTCCCGCGCAGCCGACGCCTCGTCGACCGTCAGCGTCCGGTCGGCGGCGCGGAAGCGCAGCGCGTACGCGAGGGACTTGTGGCCCGCGCCGAGCTGCTCGTCGTTCTCGTAGACGTCGAACAGCCGGATGGCTTCCAGCAGTTCGCCCGCGCCGTCGCGCAGCGCGGCCTCGACGTCCGCGTGCGGGACCGACTTGTCGACGACCAGGGCGACGTCCTGGGTGGCGACCGGGAACGTGGAGATGGTCGGCGCCTGCGGGGTGTCGTCGCCGACCTCCTCCAGCGCGTCCAGGTTCAGCTCGGCCGCACTGGTGCGGGCCGGCAGGCCGAAGGCCTTGACGACGCGCGGGTGCAGCTCGCCGGCGTGGCCGACGATCCGCTCCGTGCCGTCGGCGGTGACGACGGCCAGCTCGGCGCAGCGGCCCGGGTGCCACGGCCCGTACTTGCCACCGCGCACGATCAGCTCGGCGCCGGCCTCACGGGCGACGGTCCGGGCGGCCTCGACCGCGTCGGCCCAGTCGGCCGGGCGGCCCTTGCCCCACCAGCCGGCCTGCTCGCGGGCGCCCGCGAGGACGACGGCGGCGTGGCGCGGCTGCTCGGGCAGCGCCGCGTCGAGCGTGGCGATCTCCTCCTCGGTGGGACGGCGGTCCACCGGCAGGGAGACGGCGACCCGCTGCTCCTCGCGCGGGTGGAAGACCAGCCCGGTCTCGAAGAGCGCCAGGTCGTGCGAGCCGCGGCCGTCGTTGCGGCGCAGAGCGCCGAGCAGGCCCGGCAGCAGCGACGTGCGCAGCGCGGGCTCCTCGTCGTTGAGCGGGTTGGTCAGCTTGACGACCCGGCGGGCCGGGTCGGCGACGTCGAGGCCGAGCTGGTCGAAGACCTGCTCGCTGATGAACGGGTAGTTCGGCGCCTCGACGTAGCCCGCTCCGGCCAGCGCCCGGCCGACGCGGCGGTGCAGCCGCTGCCGGTGGGTCAGGCCGCGGCCCGAGGGGAGCTTGGGCAGCGTGGAGGGCAGGTTCTCGTAGCCCTCCAGCCGGATGACCTCTTCGGCGAGGTCGTTCGGCTCGGTGAGGTCGGGGCGCCACGACGGCACGGTGACGAGGAGCTCGTCCTGGCCGTAGACGTCGCAGCCGATCTCCTGGAGCCGCCTTACGACGGTCTCGCGGCCGTAGTCCACGCCCGCGACCTTGTCCGGGTGGCCGGCCGGCAGGGCGATGGTGTGCGGCGCGGACGCCGCGACGACCTCGGTGACGCCCGCCTCGGCCGTACCGCCGGCGAGCAGCACCAGCAGGTCCACCGTGCGCTGGGCGGCGGCCGCGGCGGCCTGCGGGTCGACACCGCGCTCGAAGCGCCGGGAGGCCTCCGAGGACAGCTTGTGCCGGCGGGCGGTGCGGGCGATCGACACCTGGTCGAAGTGCGCGGCCTCGATGACGACCTCGGTGCTGGCGTTCTCGACGTCGGCGTGGTCGGCGATCTCGGTGTTGGCGCCGCCCATGACACCGGCGAGGCCGATGGGGCCGCGCTCGTCGGTGATCACCAGGTCCTCGGCGTGCAGGGTGCGCGTGACACCGTCGAGGGTGACGATCTTCTCGCCCTCCTCGGCCCGGCGCACGCCGATGGTGCCCTGGACCAGGTTGCGGTCGTAGGCGTGCAGGGGCTGGCCGAGCTCCATCATCACGTAGTTGGTGACGTCGACGGCGAGCGAGATCGGGCGCATGCCGACCTTCTGGAGCCGGCGCCGCAGCCAGATCGGGGAGCGGGCCTCCGGGTCGAGGCCGGTGACGGTGCGGGCCGTGAAGCGGTCGCAGCCGGCCGGGTCGGAGACCTGGACCGGGTAGCCGAACGCGTTGGGGCCCGGGACGTCGAGCAGCGCGGGGTCGCGCAGCGGCAGACCGTAGGCGATGGCCGTCTCGCGGGCGACGCCGCGGATCGACAGGCAGTCGCCGCGGTTGGCGGTGACGGCGATGTCGAGGACCTCGTCGACCAGCTCCAGCAGCTCGATGGCGTCCTTGCCGACCTCGGTCTCCGGCGGCAGCACGATGATGCCGTGGCTGCCGTCGTCGCCCATGCCCAGCTCGTCGCCGGAGCAGATCATGCCGTGGGAGGTCTTGCCGTACGTCTTGCGGGCGGCGATCGCGAAGTTGCCGGGCAGGACGGCGCCGGGCAGCACCACGACGACCTTGTCCCCGACGGCGAAGTTGCGGGCGCCGCAGACGATCTCCTGGGGCTCGCCGGTGCCGTTGGCGGTGCCGACGTCGACCGTGCAGAAGCGGATCGGCTTCTTGAAGCCCTCCAGCTCCTCGATGGTCAGCACCTGGCCCACCACCAGCGGGCCCTTGAGGTCGGCGCCGAGCTGCTCGACGGTCTCGACCTCCAGGCCGGCCGAGACCAGCTTCTCCTGGACGTCACGGCCGGTTTCGGTGGCCGGCAGGTCGACGTACTCCCGCAGCCAAGAAAGCGGGACCCGCATCAGATCTCCATCCCGAACGGCCGGGTGAACCGGACGTCACCCTCGACCATGTCTCGCATGTCTTCGACGTTGTGGCGGAACATCAGCATCCGTTCGATGCCGAACCCGAAGGCGAAGCCGCTGTACTTCTCCGGGTCGACGCCGCACGCGGTCAGCACCTTGGGGTTGACCATGCCGCAGCCGCCGAGCTCGATCCAGCCCTCGGAGGAGCAGGTGCGGCAGGGCCGGTCGGGGTTGCCGACGGACTCGCCGCGGCAGACGTAGCACACCATGTCCATCTCGGCGGACGGCTCGGTGAACGGGAAGAAGTTCGGCCGCAGCCGGGTCTTCATGCCCTCGCCGAACAGCGACTGGACCATGTGGTCCAGGGTGCCCTTGAGGTCGGCCATGGTCAGGCCCTCGTCCACGGCGAGCAGCTCGACCTGGTGGAAGACCGGGGTGTGGGTCGCGTCCAGCTCGTCGGTGCGGTACACCCGGCCGGGGCAGATCACGTACACCGGCAGCTCGCGCCCCAGCAGGGAACGGATCTGCACGGGCGAGGTGTGGGTGCGCAGCACGACACCGGACTCGGTGCCGCCGTCGCCCGCGGCGGAGCCGCTCTTGGACGCGGTCTGCACGAAGAACGTGTCGGCCTCGCCGCGGGCCGGGTGGTCCGGGCCGATGTTGAGGGCGTCGAAGTTGAACCACTCGGCCTCGGCCTGCGGGCCCTCGGCGACCTCGTAGCCCATGGCCACGAAGACGTCCTCGATGCGCTCCGAGAGCGTGGTCAGCGGGTGGCGGGCGCCGGCCGGTACCCGGTCGTGGGGCAGCGTGACGTCCACCGCCTCCTCGACCAGCACCCGGGCGTCGCGCTCGGCCTCGAGCTCGGTCTGGCGGGTGGCGAGGGCCTTGTTCACTGCGCCCCGGGCCTGGCCGACCAGCTTGCCCGCGGCCGCCTTGGCGTGCGGGGGCAGGGCGCCGATCTCGCGGTTGGCCAGGGCCAGGGGCGAGGTGCCGCCGGTGTGGGCGACCTTGGCCTCCTGCAGCGCGTCGAGCGAGTCCGCGGCGGCGAAGGCGGCGAGCGCCTCGTCCCGCATCCGCTCGATCTCTTCCGGTTTCAACGCCTCGACCTCTACAGGGTCGTACGACTTATTCGGTGCCGACATCTCTTCCCGTGCTTCCGGTTGGCTGGCTGAAGGTCCCCGTCACCGACTCGCTCGAGGAGCCGCCCCGGGACACAAAGGTGCCAAAGGCCGAGTCTAACGGGGTGAGGACGAACGGATGCGCCCGCGGGCTGCTCAGACCAGGTAGGCCGGCATGCTCACGGGCAACGTAAATCGGAACTCCGCGCCGCCGCCGGGCGCGCGGCCCACCGTGATGAGGCCGCCGTGGGCCTCGACGATGCCCTTGACGATGTACAGCCCCAGGCCCGTGCCGCCGCGCTTGCTGCCCCGCCAGAAGCGGGTGAAGACGCGGTTCATGGACTCCTCCGGGATGCCGGGGCCCTCGTCACTCACTGTGACGGACGTGCCGGTGTCCTCCCCTTCGCGGGGGGACGCCGAGGGCGTGACGTCAATCGTGACGGTTCCCTCGCCGTGGCGCACCGCATTTTCCAGCAGGTTGCTCAGCACCTGGTCGACCTTGTCGGGGTCGGCCCACAGCGCGGGCAGCGGCTGCTCGATCCGCAGCAGGAAGCGGTCGGCGGGCTGGCCCGCGGCGACGTACGCCTGGATGTGCCGGCCCACGGCCGCGCCCATGTCGACGGGCTGGCGGCGCAGCTCCAGACGGCCGGAGTCGATGCGCGAGATGTCCAGCAGTTCGGCGATGAGCCGGGTGACGCGGTCGGCGTCGGCGTCCACGGTCTCCAGCATCAGCCGCTTCTGGTCGTCGGTGAACCGTTCCCACTTGGCCAGCAGGGTGGCGGTGAATCCCTTGACGGAGGTCAGCGGCGAGCGCAGTTCGTGGGCGACGGTCGCGATCAGTTCGGCGTGACTGCGTTCGGTGCGGCGGCGCGCCTCGGTGTCACGGAGGGTGACGACGAGACGGTGGAGGGGGCCGGTGGGGCGGGTGCGGACGTAGCGTGCGGACACCAGCACCTCCCGGCCGCCGGGCAGCAGCAGGTTGCGCTCGGGCTGGCGGACCCGGATGGACAGTCCGCCGTAGGGGTCGGTCAGCTGCCACCAGCGCCGGCCCTCCAGGTCCTCCAGCGGCAGCGCCTTCTCCAGTCGCTGTCCCAGGGCGTCGGCGGCGGGGGTGGTGGTGATACGGGCGGCGGCGGCGTTGAAGCACACGATGTGGCCGTGCTCGTCGGCGATCACCAGGCCGTCGGGGAGCTCGTCGGGGTCGATGCCGGACCCGGCGGGATCACCGCAGCGGGGGGCGGGCACATGACCCGCCGCGCTCGCTTCCGGTGCGCCGCTCGTGCCGACACTCATCCCGGTACCCCACCTCTCTGACGGCATGGGGGGTCCCCCGTGCCGGCGCGCAGCCGAGAGCTCGGGGGGACGACCCCCGGGCTGGTCACCCTACTAGCTCTCGGTGACGGAGCGGCACCCTCCGGAGGCGCGCTGTGCACGGGCCGACGCATAGAGACATACGGCGGCCGCGGTGGCGAGGTTCAGGCTCTCGGCCCTTCCGTGGATCGGGACGCGCACGACGGCGTCGGCCAGCGCGCGGGTCTCCTCCGGGAGCCCCCAGGCCTCGTTGCCGAACACCCAGGCGGTGGGGCCGCCCATGGTGCCCTGGTCGAGTTCGTCGTCGAGGTCGTCGCTGCCTGCTCCGTCGGCGGCGAGAATGCGCACGCCCGCTTCCTTGAGTCCGGCCACGGCCCGCTCGACGGGTACGCCGACGGCGACCGGGAGGTGGAAGAGAGAGCCGACGGAGGCGCGCACGGCCTTGGGGTTGTACAGGTCGACGGAGGCGTCGGTCAGCACGACCGCCTCGGCTCCGGCGGCGTCGGCGCAGCGCAGCACGGTGCCGGCGTTGCCGGGGTCGCGGACGTTGGCGAGGACGGCGACGAGCCGGGGGCGGGCGGCGAGGATCTCCTCGAAGGGGGTGTCGAGGAACCGGCAGACCCCGACGAGTCCCTGCGGGGTGACGGTGGTCGAGATGTCCTCGATGACCTGCTCGTCGGCGAGGTGGACCCGGGCGCCGACGGCGCGGGCCTGCCCGACGATGTCGGCGTAGCGCTCGGCGGCCTCGACCGTGGCGAACAGCTCGACGAGCGTGGACCCCGCGTCGTCGCGGTGGCCGGCGGCCTCGCGCACGGCCTGCGGCCCCTCCGCGAGGAACAGCCGCTCCTTGCCCCGGAAGTTCCGCCGGGCGAGCCGCCGCGCGGCCGAGACGCGGGGGGAACGGGGGGAGATCAGCTCGGGGGCGACGGGAGGCATGGGGTTCACCTTCGGAAGTCCAGGGGTTCTTGTTCGCTCCGCCGGGGGCCGGGCCGGCGTGCAGACAGAGTCGGACCCGCAGGCTGGTTCAGCCTGCGGGTCCGATCACGTCACGTCCGGCTCGGGCCGGAGCGGCGTCACGCAGCCTTCGGCGCGTTCACGTCCGCCGGCAGGGCCTTCTGGGCCACCTCGACGAGCGCGGCGAACGCACCGGCGTCGTTGACGGCCAGCTCGGCCAGGATCTTGCGGTCGACCTCGACGTTCGCGGCCTTCAGACCCTGGATGAGGCGGTTGTACGTCATGCCGTTCTGGCGGGCCGCAGCGTTGATGCGCTGGATCCACAGCTGACGGAAGTCGCCCTTGCGCTTCTTGCGGTCGTTGTAGTTGTAGACCAGCGAGTGGGTGACCTGCTCCTTGGCCTTGCGGTACAGGCGCGAACGCTGACCGCGGTAGCCGGAGGCCGCCTCGAGGATCGCCCGGCGCTTCTTGTGGGCGTTGACTGCCCGCTTGACGCGTGCCACTTGTTTAACTCCTTGTAGCGGGGCCGTGGTTGTCTTCACACGGCCCGGAATCGATGGGGTCCCGGTCCAGACGTACGGCGCTCAGCGGCGCCCGTACGTCACTTGCCGAGAAGCTTCTTGATCTTCGCGGTGTCGCCGGGAGCCATCTCGGCGGTGCCGGTGAGGCGGCGCGTCACGCGGGACGACTTGTGCTCGAGCAGGTGGCGCTTGCCGGCGCGCTCACGGAGCACCTTGCCGGAGCCGGTGATCTTGAAGCGCTTGCTGGCACCGCTGTGCGACTTGTTCTTCGGCATAGCGCCGTTATCTCCTCGTCGGTGGCGCTCCTGTGCCCGGTCGTCAAACCGGGCACGGTGGAGCGTCGTCTTGTATCGGTTACATCCTGGGACTCGCGTCCCGGGGGTCACGCCTCGGCGTGCTCCTCGGCGGGCGCCTCGACCTCGGCCGCGGCCTCGGTGTCGACCTTGGCATCGGCCTCGGAGTCGGCGTCGGCGTCCGCGGGGTTCTGCGAGCGGCCGGGGTTGGCCTTCGCTTCCGCCTTGCGGGCTTCCTGCGCCTGCCGGGCCTCGGCCATCGCCTCGGTCTTCTTCTTGTGCGGACCGAGAACCATGATCATGTTTCGGCCGTCCTGCTTCGGGTTCGACTCGACGAAACCGAGGTCCTGGACGTCCTCCGCGAGACGCTGGAGCAGTCGGTAGCCCAGCTCCGGGCGGGACTGCTCGCGACCACGGAACATGATCGTGATCTTGACCTTGTCGCCCTGCTTGAGGAACCGGACGACGTGACCCTTTTTGGTGTCATAGTCGTGCGGGTCGATCTTCGGCCGGAGCTTCATTTCCTTGATGACCGTGTGCGCCTGGTTCTTGCGCGCCTCACGGGCCTTCATGGCCGACTCGTACTTGAACTTCCCGTAGTCCATGAGCTTGCAGACCGGCGGACGCGCGCTCGCCGCCACCTCAACCAGGTCGAGGTCGTACTCCTGCGCAAGCTCCAGCGCCTTGGCAAGCGGAACAATCCCGACCTGCTCGCCGCTGGGACCGACAAGTCGCACTTCGGGAACGCGAATCCGGTCGTTGATGCGGGGCTCGGTGCTGATGGATCCTCCTCGGTAGCACCACACGGCGGTCTGGCGGACAGCCGCGTAACGTCTTTGTTCGTTAGACCTAACCGCACCGAGACACAAAAAATGCCCCGGACGATCACAGGCGGGGCTCCTCGAACTACCGGAGCACCGCCGCGGTGAACGCGGGGCGCACTATCGGGCGGACCGCCGTCACGAAGAAACGGCGCCGCCTGACCGGTGACCCGCCGCCCCGGAGGGCGGTCAGGTGGGAGTTCGAAGCCTCCACTTGCAGGTCGGATCCGTCTGCCGTGGGCATACGTATCCGACCGGTCGTTACACAAGGTTAGCAGCATCGGTCCGGAACGGCTAATTGAGGCCAAGTGGGGCCCGTTCCCGTCCGGGACCTATCGTGTGGGGCATGAGTGAGACCTCCCCCTCGGACACCCCCGAGACCCCCGGCACGAACGACTTCGACGCCATGACCCGCGACATCGCCGAGGTCCCCGCGGTCGAGGTGATCGTGACGGTGGCCGTCAACCTGATGAGCGCCGCCGCCGTGAAGCTCGGCCTGACCGACGAGGGCGACGAGTACAAGGACCTGGACGAGGCCCGCAAGCTGGTGCACGCCCTCGCCGGTCTGCTGGACGCGAGCACCACCGAGATCAGCTCGTTCCACGCGGCGCCGCTGCGCGACGGGCTGAAGTCGCTCCAGCTCGCCTTCCGCGAGGCGTCGATCGTCCCGGACGAGCCCGGCCAGGGCCCCGGCGAGAAGTACACGGGACCGGTCTACGGCTAGTCCCGTAGACCCGAACGCCAGAAGCGAATCCACGGCCGGCCCGTCCGGCCCGGTACGCGGCCGGGGCCCGGTGGCCTCAGTCGCGTACGTACAGGGGCTCGCCCGGTGGCGTCGTCCCGGCCGGCAGCACTGCCAGGTCGAGGCCGCGCACCAGGCGGGCCCTCAGTGTCTCGTCGGCGGCCAGCCGCCCGGCGAGCGCGCGGGCGGCCTCGGCCGGGACGGCGTCCGGGTCCAGGACCAGAGCCAGGGTGCCGTCGGCCTGCCCGGGGCCGAGGTAGGCCCGCAGCACGGCGGGCTCGGCGGCCACCGCGGCGCGCACCGCCTCGACGACGGCCGGATCGGCGAGCGGCTCGGCCGTCGTACGGCCCTCGGCGAGCGCCCGCAGCGCCGCCCCCGTCAGCTCGTAGGGCACCGGCCCCGCCAGATCCAGCACGACGGTGTCGGCCTTCTCGTGCGCCGCGGCCTTCAGTGCCTGGTGCAGGGGTACGGCCACGGGACGCGCCTGGGGGTCCCAGCGGGCCAGCGAGTCGGTGGACGTGAAGGCCGGCAGGGCGGTGCGCGCTCCCGCCTTCAGTGTCGGCACGGCCATGTCGCTGGTCTTCTCGCGGCGCAGCCCGTTCTCGTCCTCCTCGACCTCGCCGAGCACGGCGACGACGGGGACGAGCAGCCGGGCGTCCCTGAGCGCCTCCAGGACGGGGCCCACTGCGGTGCGGTCCGCGTCCCAGGCGGCCAGCGCGGCGCTGAGCCGGGGATCGGCGGAGCCGTCGTCGTCGGAGAAGCCGGGGTCGGGAATGTTCTTGTTCGCCACGGTCACCGACCCTATAGGTGGGATGCTGCCGCGCTTGTGCGGCCCCTGAAACCGGGCGGACACCGAACTCACAGGTTTCTCAGATTTCCCTGACGAAGCTCTAACTTCGGTCTAACGGCGCGCACAGTCGCCGCGGCCAGCATCTCGGGCATGGAGTCCTCCAGAGCCCGCCGAGGCCGCCGCGCCCGCCCCTCGCGCCGCCGCCCCCTGCTCCACATCGCCCTCGCCTCGGTCGTGATCGTCGGCGGCACGGCCCTGGGCACGGTGTACGTCAAGGCCCAGGCGCACTCGGCGACGGACGCCGTATCGTCGTCGCCGTCGCCGTCGGCCACCTCCTCGCCGTCGGCCGACGGAGAGGCGTCGGTGGAACCCGTGACGGAGCCCTCGGTGGACCGCGGACGACTGCTGGCCGACGCGCTGGCGTCGGTGACCGTGCCGAAGCGCGCGCGGATGTCGGCGGCGGTCCTGGACCTGGAGTCCGGCGAGAGCGCCGCGTACGGGGACGCCGCCTTCGACACGGCGAGCATCGTCAAGGTCGACATCCTGGCGACGCTGCTGCTCCAGGCGCAGGACGCCGGCCGGCATCTCACCGCGGCGGAGAAGACGTACGCCACCGCGATGATCGAGAACAGCGACAACGCCTCCGCGTCGGCGCTGTGGGAGATCATCGGCGAGGCGGAGGGCCTCGACGCCGCGAACAAGCGGTTCGGGCTGACGGACACCTCTGGCGGCGACGGCATGCTGTGGGGGCTGACCCGTACGACGGCCGCGGACCAGCTGAAGCTGCTCCAGCAGGTCTTCGGGGACGACGCGAAGCTGAGCGCGGCCTCACAGGCGTATGTCCAGGGGCTGATGCGGCAGATCGCCACCGACCAGCACTGGGGCGTCTCGGCCGCCGCCGACGGTACCGCGTGGGCGCTGAAGAACGGCTGGCTGGCGCGCAGCACCACCGGGCTGTGGGACATCAACAGCATCGGGCGGGTGACGGTCGACGGCCACGACTACCTGGTGGCCGTGCTGTCCGACGGCAACGCGACACAGGCCAAGGGCATCTCGCTGGTCGAGGCGGCGGCACGGGCGGCGGTCTCGGGGTTCACCGGAAGCGACGTCGGGTCGTCCTCGGCGTCCGCCTCCACGGCGGCGTCGTCGTCCGTATCCGGCTGAGCCGGCCGTCCGGTCACCGGACGGCCGTCACCGGGCGGCCGACGGTCCGATCCGGGCGGCGGTCCGGCCGTCCGGGCGGCGGTCGGGTCCGGGCCTAGAACTCGTCCTGGCGACGGTGGGTGCGGCGGCTTCGCCACATGACGACCGCGACGACCAGCAGCACGCCGCCGACGCTGCCCGCCAGCGGACCCGCCCAGCTCGACATGTCGCCGTCCGCCTCGGCGGCATCGGGCCCGGAGCCGAAGTACTTCTGACCGTACGCGGCTGCCTTCAGGCCCTCCGGATCGAGGCGGCCCGCGGCCTTGAGGGCGGCGGCCGGATCGATGAAGCCGAAGCCGCGGGAGTCGTCGCGTCCGCCGCTGGGCGCGTTGCGGGCGGTGTCCTCCAGGAGCTTCTTGATCTGGGCCGGGCTCAGACCCGGGTGGGCCGCCTTGACGAGGGCCACCGCGCCGGAGACGAAGGCGGAGGCCGCGCTGGTGCCCCAGCCCTCGTAGTAGCGGTGGTCCGGGGCCGCGATGACGACGTCGACGCCGGGCGCGCTGACCGTGGCGTACCAGCGGCGGGTGGAGAAGGAGGCGCGGGTGCCGTAGCGGTCGACGGCGGTCGCGGCGATCACGCCCGGGTAGGCGGCCGGGTAGGAGATGTGGTCGCCCTTCTCGCCGCCGTTGCCCGCCGAGGCGACGACGACGGCGCCCTTCTTCAGGGCGTACTGGATGGCCTCGTCCTCGCCGGGCTCCGGGTGCGCGGAGGAGGAGTCGTCGCCCAGCGAGAGGTTGATGACGTCGGCGCCGTGGTCGGCGGCCCAGCGGATGCCCTCGGCCAGGGCGTTGCCGCGGGTGGTGCGGGCCTTGGACCGGGAGCGGTCGTCGTCCTCCAGGATCACGCGGACGGGGAGGATCTTGGCCTCGGGGGCGATGCCCATGACGCCGGCGCCGTCCCCGGCACCGTGTCCGTGACCGGCGATGATCCCGGCCATCGCGGTGCCGTGCCGGGCCCAGGAGTCGTCACCGGGCTTCGCGCCGAAGCCGACCAGGTCGGTACCCGCCAGGACGTTGCCGTCGAGGTCGGGGTGGTCGTCCTCGACACCGGTGTCGAGGACGGCGACGGTGATGCCCTTCCCCTTGGTGGTCCGCCAGGCCTGCTGGGTGTGCATGGCGTCGAGCGCCCACTGCTGGGCGCGGATGCCGTCGGCGTGCGCGGGGACGGCCGGCGCGAGGGCGAGGGAGGCGGCCAGGAGCGAGCCGACGAGTCCGGCGCGGCAGGTCGTACGGGACGTACGGCTGTTCATGACGGTTCCTCCGTGGCCGCGTCGGCGGTCTTGCGGAACGCGCGTTCGATGCGGTCGGCCAGGCCCTGGGCCTCGTTGCCGAGACCGGCCTGCGCGGGGTCCGTGGTGGCGCTGGACTGCGTGGCGTCGGCCGCGGGCTGCGGGGTGTCGACGCTGCGGCCGTCGGCCCAGCCGGAGACGGCGAAGACGACCACGGGGGTGTCCGTCAGCACGGAGACGGTCCACGAGGCACGCTGCTTGTCGCCGAAGGCGGCGGCGACGGTGTCCTTCGCCGCGTACGGGCGGGGCATGAGGTCGGCGCGGCGGTCGAGCCCCTCCTTGCGGAACCGGGCGTCCAGGGCGCTCATGGTCGCGGCGTCCGCCTTGGTGAAGAGCAGGCCGACGGTGGTGACGTAGCTGCGGGTCGCGTCCGTGTAGGTGGCGCGCAGCAGGCGTCGGCAGCCGGCCGGGGCGAGGACCTTGTGCAGCAAGGGGTCGAACGCGTTCTGGCAGCCGGTGTCCGGGGCGACGGCGATCCGCGTCCAGGTCCGGTCGGCGCCGCCCGGACCGGCTCCGGTGCCCTGCACGGTGGGCGGGAAGAGCTGGTCCACGGGGATGCTGTGCCACAGTTCGGCGGCTGCCGCGAAGGAGTCCTGGGCGCCGTCGTCCCCGGACCCGCCGATCAGCCAACTGCCCGTCGCGGCACCGCCGATGAGCCCGAATCCGAGCACCACGCAGACGGCCGCGACGGTGGTGCGGGAGCGCAGGCGCGCCGCGAAGGGCACCGGCCGCGTCCGCTCGTCGTATCCCTCCGGCTCCCCGAACGTCACGACGGGACGGTCCGCGGGCGGCATCATCGCGGTCCAGGAGAGCGCCGGGTCCGGGGTCACGGGCGCGGCGGGCGTGCCCGTGGAGTGCGGGGGCGCGGGGTGCGGAGGCAGGCCGGGGGCACCCGGGGTGCCGGGCGGCGCGGGGTGCGGCGGCATGGCGAAGGCCGCGGGCGGAGTCAGAGGCGTCCAGGCCTCGGGCTCGGTCGCCCAGGCCTCGGCCTCGGTCGTCCAGGCCTCGGGCTCGGCCTCGCCGGTCCGGCCCGCGTCAGGTCCGGGGCGGCCCGGCGCGACGGCGCCGAAGCCGACGGCGGCCTCCGCGGCGTCGGCCCGCTTCGGGGGTACGGCACCGGGGCCGCCGAAGGCGGTGGCGGGCGGCACGGTGGCCGACGGGACAC
>NZ_JBSFIA010000034.1:12156-12853 GCF_053597355.1 Streptomyces sp. NPDC001443 | reverse complement strand
CACCCGGCCGGGCGTCCGGCCGCGGCGGCACCGGCCCGGAAGCGGACCCGCCGAAGGCGTCGCCGGACGACACGCGAGGCCGGTCCTGCGGGGGCGACGGAACGGTGGTGGGCGGGACACCCGGCCGGGCGTCCGGCCGCGGCGGCACCGGCCCGGAAGCGGACCCGCCGAAGGCGTCGCCGGACGACACGCGAGGCCGGTCCTGCGGGGGCGGCGGGACCGCGGCCGAGGCGGGACGCCGGAAGAAGTCCGTGGGGGTGCCGGGGCCCGGACGCGTCTGCGGGCGCGGCGGCACGGGGGTGGTGCCGGGACGGTTCTGCGCTGCGGCGGGAGCGGAGCCTCGCTCGGTGGCCGAGCCGGGGTGCGGGGCCGGGGGGACCGGGCGGAGGCGGGCGGTCGTCTCCGAAGGCGTCTCGGCGGGCGCACCGGTGGTCCTCGCCTGGGCCGGGGACCGGTGTCCGGGCCGCGGAGGCACACCACCGGACGGCGGGGCATCCGGCAGCCGCGTGGCGGCCGACGGAGGTGCGTCCGGCAGGCGCGTAGCAGCCGACGGAGGCGCGTCCGGCAGGCGGGTCCCGGCGGACGGCGGGGTCTCCGGCCGGCGGGTCACGGCCGACGGCGGGGCATCCGGCAGGCGCGTAGCGGCCGACGGAGGCGCGTCCGGCAGGCGGGTCCCGGCGGACGGCGGGGTCTCCGG
>NZ_JBSFIA010000034.1:0-12061 GCF_053597355.1 Streptomyces sp. NPDC001443 | reverse complement strand
TCCGGCCGGCGGGTCCCGGCCGACGGCGGGGCATCCGGCAGGCGCGTAGCAGCCGACGGAGGCGCATCCGGCAGGCGGGTCCCGGCCGACGGCGGGGTCTCCGGCCGGCGGGTCCCGGCCGACGGCGGGGCATCCGGCAGGCGCGTAGCAGCCGACGGAGGCGCATCCGGCAGGCGGGTCCCGGCCGACGGCGGGGCATCCGGCAGGCGCGTAGCAGCCGACGGAGGCGCGTCCGGCAGGCGGGTCCCGGCCGACGACGGAGCCTCCGGCAGACGCGTGGCGGCCGACGGCGGAGCCTCCGGGAAGCGTGCCCTGGCGGCGGGCGGGGGCGGTGGCGTGGAGGCCCGGTCGGCGCGGGGGCCGGCAGCGGCGGACGGGAAGCTCGGGAAGCGCGCCGCCCCGGCCCGGGGAGAACCGGCCGGTGAAGGGTCCGTACCGGCCGTATCGCCGCCACCCTGGGCGGGCACGCCGGTACCGGTGCGCGCCGGGGACGACGGGCCATGCGTCGGCGCGGGCGCGGCGGCCTGCCCGAAGCGCGTCGGTGCGGAGCCCGGCGCGCCGACCGGCGTGGACCCGGCGGAAGCCCTGGGAGCCCGGGGGGTCTCGGGCGCGGCGCCCGACGGCGGGGGCGTGGCGGAGTGCTGCGGTGTCCCGGGTGACGGGTCGTTCGCGGGGGCGGGCCGGGGACCCGGACCGGGTTCGGACGACGTGCCCGCGTCCACCGGCTCGTCGGTGGCACCGGAGGAGCCGTTCGAACCGGTCGGACCAGTGGCACCGGGGACACCGTCGGGACCGGAGGACGGGGGCGTGCCGGGCCGTGGTGGAACGGGGGCGCGGCGCGCTTCCGTGCTCATGCACCCCCCGCTTCCTCGTACCCGGGCCGTCGCTCTCGTGCGCGGGCCGTCGTACGGCCGACGCCCGGCCTGCCCGCGACGCTGTCGCTTCGCCTCGGGCACGCATACCCGCACGGACGGGCCGTCATCCCGGCGCGGACCTGCGACCGGCGTCGGATCCTCCGTGCGTGCGCGTCACTCTACGGCTTGTTCGAGGCCGGACGGGAACCAGTCCACGACGCCGGGGCATCTGCCCGGATCGTCCCCCTACCCTGCGGTAATCCTGTCTGGCAGTCTTCGTGCATGACTGCGCGCGCTGCCGACCGGGCCCGTTACGACCGGGCCACCGCCCACCTCGACGCCCCCCTCGCGATCGTCGATCTGGATGCCTTCGACGCCAACGCGGACGATCTCGTGCGCAGGGCGGGCGGCAAGCCGATCCGGGTCGCCAGCAAGTCGGTCCGCTGCCGGGCCCTGCTCGAACGAGTCCTGGCGAAGGACGGCTTCGCGGGCATCATGTCCCTGACCCTCGCCGAGTCCCTCTGGCTGGCGCGCTCGGGCTTCGACGACGTCCTGCTCGCCTACCCCTCCGTCGACCGCGCCGCCTACGCGGAGCTCACCGCCGACCCCAAGCTGGCGGCCGCCGTGACCGTGATGATCGACGACGTCGCACAGCTCGACCTGATCGACGCGGCCCGGGCCGGCGGGAGCGAAGTGGTGCGGGTCTGTCTGGAGATGGACACCGCGCTGAAGCTGTTCGGCGGCCGGGTGCGGGTCGGCGCCCGCCGGTCCCCGCTGCACTCCTCCGAGCAGCTCGCCGACCTGGCGCGCGCGGTGCAGCAGCGGCCGGGGTTCAAGGTCGTCGCGATCATGGCGTACGAGGGTCACATAGCCGGTGTCGGGGACTCGGTGGCCGGCCGGCCGCTGCGCTCGCGCGCGGTGCGGCTGATGCAGACGACCGCCCGCCGGGAGCTGGCCGAGCGGCGCGCGGCGGTCGTACGGGCGGTCCGGGCCGTCGTGCCCGACCTGGAGTACGTCAACGGCGGCGGCACCGGCAGCGTGCAGTCCACGGTGGCCGAGGACGCGGTCACCGAGGTCGCGGCCGGTTCCGGGCTGTACGTGCCGAGGCTGTTCGACAACTACACGTCCTTCAGCGGGCGTCCGGCCGCCCTCTTCGCCCAGCCCGTGGTGCGGCGGCCGGGGGTCGGGGTGGTGACCGTCCTGGGCGGCGGCTATCCCGCCTCGGGCGCCGCCGGACGCGACCGGCTCCCGGTGCCGTACCTGCCCGAAGGCCTGCGCTACGACCCGCAGGAGGGGCCCGGCGAGGCGCAGACCCCGCTGCTCGGCTCCCCCGCCGACGATCTGCTCATCGGCGACAAGGTGTGGTTCCGGCACGCGAAGGCCGGTGAGCTGTGCGAGCGGTTCGACGTGCTGCACCTGATCGAGGGTGACGCGGTGACGGCGACCGTGCCGACGTACCGGGGCGAGGGGCACACCTTCCTGTAAGTACCCGCGAGTTGCAAGTACCCGCGAGAGGGCCGGAATCCGAGGATTCCGGCCCTCTCGTCAGCTCAGCGGGGCTCGGCGGGCAGGTCACACGGGCGTGACGTACGCGCCCGAGATCCCGCCGTCCACCAGGAAGTCGCTGGCGTTCACGAAGGAGGAGTCGTCGCTCGCCAGGAACGCGACGGCGGCGGCGATCTCCTCGGCCTCGGCGAACCGGCCGAGGGGGATGTGCACCAGACGGCGGGCGGCCCGCTCCGGGTCCTTGGCGAACAGCTCCTGGAGCAGAGGGGTGTTGACCGGGCCGGGGCACAGGGCGTTGACGCGGATGCCCTCACGGGCGAACTGCACGCCGAGTTCACGGGACATCGCCAGGACACCGCCCTTGGAGGCGGTGTACGAGATCTGGGAGGTGGCCGCGCCCATCCGGGCCACGAAGGACGCGGTGTTGATGATGGAGCCCTTGCCCTGGCGGCGCATGTAGGGGATGGCGGCCTTGCAGCACAGGTAGACGGAGGTGAGGTTGACCTCCTGGACGCGCTTCCAGGCCTCGAGGCCGGTCTCCAGGATGGAGTCGTCGTCGGGCGGCGAGATGCCCGCGTTGTTGAAGGCGACGTCGACGCTGCCGTAGGTGTCGTAGGCCGTCTTGAACAGGGCCTCGACCTGCTCGGGGTCGGTGACGTCGACCTTCACGAAGATCCCGCCGACTTCCTCGGCGGCCGCCTTGCCGCGGGTCTCGTCGACGTCCGCGCAGACGACGTGGGCGCCCTCGGAGGCGAGTCGGCGGGCGGTGGCGAGGCCGATGCCGCTGCCGGCTCCGGTGATGACGGCGGTGCGGCCGACCAGTCGGCGGCAGACGGCGTCAGGGGTCAGTGCGGTCACTGTGCGGGGCCCTCCGTGCTGATGAAGACGTTCTTGGTCTCGGTGAAGGCGGTGAGGGCGTCGGGGCCGAGTTCGCGGCCGACGCCGGACTGCTTGAAGCCGCCGAACGGGGTCCAGTAGCGGACGCTGGAGTGGGAGTTGACCGAGAGGTTGCCGGCCCGCACGGCCCGCGAGACCCGCAGGGCGCGGCCGACGTCCCGGGTCCACAGGGAGCCGGCGAGGCCGTGGTCGGTGGCGTTGGCGAGCGCCACGGCCTGCTCCTCGTCGTCGAAGGGGAGGACGACGGCGACCGGTCCGAAGACCTCCTCGACGGCCACCCGGGCGCGCGGGTCGACGCCGGTGAGGACGGTGGGCGGGAACCAGTAGCCGGGGCCCTCGGGGGCCTTGCCGCGGATGCCGGGCGCGTCCGGGTCGACGTAGGACCGTACGCGTTCCAGTTGGGGCCTGGAGATCAGCGGGCCCATCTGGGTCTGCTCGTCGGCCGGGTCGCCCACGCGTACGGACTCGATCGCGGGCGTCAGGAGGTCCAGGAAGCGTTCGTACACCGGGCGTTGGACGAGGATGCGGGTGCGGGCGCAGCAGTCCTGGCCGGAGTTGTCGAGGAAGGACATGGGGGCGGCGGCCGCGGCGGCTTCGAGGTCGGCGTCGGCGAAGACGATGTTCGGGCTCTTGCCGCCGAGTTCGAGGGTGACGCGCTTGAGGCGGTCCGCGCCCTTGGCCCACACCTGCTTGCCGACGGCCGTGGACCCGGTGAACACGATCTTCGCGACGCCGGGGTGCTCGACGAGCGCGGCGCCCGCGACGGGGCCGTGGCCGGGCAGCACCTGGAAGAGGTCCTGCGGCAGCCCTGCCTCCAGGGCGAGTCGGGCCAGCCGCAGGGCGGTCAGCGGGGTCGTCTCGGCGGGTTTGAGGATCACCGCGTTGCCCGCCGCGAGCGCGGGCGCGGTGCCCCAGGCCGCAATGGGCATGGGGAAGTTCCAGGGCGCGATCACGCCGACGACGCCGAGCGGTTCGAGGATCGTCACGTCCAGGCCGCCGGCCACCGGGATCTGACGCCCGGTCAGCCGCTCCACACCACCGGCCGCGTAGTCGAGCAGGTCGCGTACGTTGCCCGCCTCCCAGCGGGCGTTGCCGATCGTGTGTCCGGCCTCCAGGACCTCCGACCGGGCCAGTTCCTCCCGGTGTTCGTCCACCGTGACGGCGAACCGGCGCAGCAGCCGGGCCCGGTCGCCGGGCGCGAGGGCGGCCCAGCGTTCCTGCGCCCGGGTGGCGCGTACGACCGCCGCGTCCACGTCGGCCGCGGTGGCGGCCGGTACGGTCGCGACGACCTCCTCGGTGGCGGGGTTGCGTACCTGGAGTTCGTGTTCCCGCGCGTGCTCCTGCTCGGGTTCGCGTTCCTGCTCGGGCTCGTGCTCGTGGGACAAGAAGGGCCTCACATACGTTCGAAGGAGCGGCGCAGCTCCCAGTCGGTGACCGCGGCGTCGTAGGCCTCCAGCTCGACGCGGGCCATGTTGCGGTAGTGCGCGACGACCTCGTCGCCGAAGGCGGCCCGGGCGATCGGGCTGTCCGCCCAGAGTTCGGCGGCCTCGCGCAGGGTGGTGGGCACCTGCGCGTATCCGGCGGTGTAGGCGTTGCCCGCGCAGGCCTCGGGCAGCTCCAGCTTGTGCTCGATGCCGTACAGCCCGGCCGCGACCAGTCCGGCGACGGCGAGGTGCGGGTTGACGTCACCGCCGGGCAGCCGGTTCTCGAACCGCGTCGAGCGGCCGTGGCCGACCACGCGCAGGGCGCAGGTGCGGTTGTCATGGCCCCAGGCGACGGCGGTCGGCGCGAAGGAGCCGGGCTGGAAGCGCTTGTAGGAGTTGATGTTCGGGGCGTAGAGCAGCGAGAAGTCACGCAGCGCGGCGAGCTGTCCGGCGAGGAAGTGGCGCATGACCTCGGACATGCCGCCCGGGTCGTCCGCGCCGCCCGCCATGGCGTTGGTGCCGTCCGCGGCCGCGAGCGAGAGGTGGATGTGGCAGGAGTTGCCCTCGCGCTCGTTGTACTTGGCCATGAAGGTCAGCGAGACGCCCTCCTGGGCGGCGATCTCCTTGGCTCCGGTCTTGTAGACGGCGTGCTGGTCGCAGGTGACCAGGGCCTCGTCGTAGCGGAAGGCGATCTCGTGCTGGCCGGGGTTGCACTCGCCCTTGGCGGACTCGACCGTGAGGCCCGCGGCGGCCATCTCGTTGCGGATGCGGCGCAGCAGGGGCTCGATCCGGCCGGTGCCGAGCACCGAATAGTCGACGTTGTACTGGTTGGCCGGGGTCAGCCCCCGGTAGTTGGCGTCCCAGGCCTGTTCGTAGGTGTCCTTGAAGACGATGAACTCCAGCTCGGTGCCGACCTGGGCGGTGTACCCGTGCTCGGCGAGCCGGTCCAGCTGGCGGCGCAGGATCTGCCGGGGCGCGGCGACCACGGGCGAGCCGTCCTCCCAGGCGAGGTCGGCGATCACCAGGGCCGTGCCGGCGTTCCAGGGCACCCGGCGCAGCGTGGCCGGGTCGGGGTGCAGGGCGAAGTCGCCGTAGCCGCGCTCCCAGGAGGACATCGCGTAGCCGTCGACGGTGTTCATCTCGGTGTCGACGGCCAGGAGGTAGTTGCAGCCCTCGGTGCCGTGCTCCAGGACCTCGTCGAGGAAGAACCGGGCGGCGAACCGCTTGCCCTGGAGCCGGCCCTGCATGTCGGGAAAGGCCAGGACGACGGTGTCGATCTCACCGCTCGCGACGAGGGCCCGCAGCTCCTCGACGCTCAGCGGCGGCGTGCGGTCTGCCACGGGGGCCTCCTTCGCCGAACCGGAAGCCATAAGGTATTGCCGGGAACCATTGCTTGGGAAGGGGGTGCGGTCGCATGTCGCGGGGCACGGACGGCACGGACCCGGAGAGACCGGCCGCCGAAGGACCGGACGACCGTCTCGCGCCGGTGCTGCGGCCGGTGCGGGCGGGCAACGGCTTCGAGGAGGCGCTGGAGCAGATCCTCCAGGTCGTCCGGCTGGGCCTGGTGCCCGGCGGCGGACGGCTGCCGGCCGAGCGGGAGCTGGCGGAGCGGCTCGGGATCAGCCGGGTGACGCTGCGCGAGGTGCTGAAGGTGCTCCAGGACCAGGGGCTGGTCGAGCCCCGCCGGGGCCGCTACGGCGGGACGTTCGTGCTGCCGCGCGCGGACGCCGGCGGCGAGGACGAGCTGCGCCGCCGGATCGCCGAGGTCGACATCGAGGACGTGCTGCGCTTCCGTGAGGTGCTGGAGGTCGGCGCGGCGGGGCTGTGCGCGGCGCACGGACTGACGGACGAGCAGGCGGCCCGGCTGCGCGAGGCGCTGGCCCGCACGCACGACGCGCCGCTCGCGGAGTACCGCCGCCGGGACACGCTGCTCCACCTCACCCTGGCCGAGCTGTGCGGCTCCGCGTCGCTGGCCGCGCGGTACGCGGCCGTCCGGGCCACGGTGAACGACCTGCTGGACTGCATCCCGCTGCTCGTGCGCAACCTGGAGCACTCGCAGCGCCAGCACAGCGCCCTGGTCGAGGCGGTCCTGGACGGGGACGCGGACGCGGCACGGGAGATCGCGCGGGAGCACTGCGCGGGGACGGCGGCGCTGCTGCGGGGGTTCCTGGCGTGAGACCCCCGGACGGCGGCCGCGGGGACGACGGTGGTTCGCGGCGTGCGGACCCGGGCCCGTGCCCCGGACGGCGGCCCGGACCCCTTGCCGCGCACGGGTGACCTCGGCAAAGGTATGGAGGCAATCCATTGCACGGAGTGGGAGGGCGCATGGCGCGCAGACCGCTGATCGGTGTCAGTACGTATCTGGAGCCCGCGGTGCGCTGGGGCGTGTGGGAACTGGAGGCGGCGCTGCTGCCGGCCGGGTATCCGCGACTCGTCCAGCGGGCCGGCGGCCTTGCGGCGATGCTGCCGCCGGACGGGCCGGAACATGCCGCCGCGACCGTGGCACGTCTCGACGGGCTGGTGATCGCGGGCGGTCCGGACGTCGAGCCGGTGCGCTACGGAGCGGAACCCGACCCCCGGACGGGACCGCCCGCGCGCGCCCGGGACACCTGGGAGCTGGCCCTGATCGAGGCCGCGCTCGCCGCCCGCGTGCCGCTGCTGGGCATCTGCCGGGGCATGCAACTGCTGAACGTCGCGGCCGGCGGCACCCTCGTCCAGCATCTCGACGGGCACGCGGAGGTGGTCGGCGCCTTCGGCCTGCACCCCGTCAAGCCGGTCCCGGGCACGCGGTACGCGGGGATCGTGCCGGAGGAGACGGCCGTACCGACGTATCACCACCAGGCGGTGGACCGGCTGGGCACGGACCTGGTCGCGTCGGCGTACGCGGCGGACGGCACGGTCGAGGCGATCGAGCTGCCCGCCTCGGCGGGGTGGGTGCTGGGCGTGCAGTGGCACCCGGAGATGGGCGAGGATCTGCGCGTGCTGGGGGCCCTGGTCACCGCCGCGTCCTGAACCGGGCCGCAACAGGTTTCGACCGACGCGGACCTAGCGGTTCGGGGGCGGGGTGGCCGGGGACGGGCCGCGGGTCAGGGACAGCAGGTCCCGGGCCGGGCCCGCCGGACGGTGTCCCGTCGGCCACACGGCCCGCAGATCCCGTCGCAGCCGGACGCCCTCCACCGGGATGCTCACCAGGCGGCGCATCGCCAGTTCCTCCCCCAGCGCCAGTTCGCTCAGCACCGCGGGCCCGGCCCCGCCGACCGCCGCCGCCTTCACCGCCGTCGTCGAGGACAGCTCGAGCAGCGGGCGGGCCAGGCCGCCCAGGGCCGCGTCGAGGACCTGCCGGGTCCCCGAGCCCGTCTCCCGCAGGATCAGCGGGGCCGCGGCCAGTTCCTCGGCGTCCAGCGCACGTCTGCGGCGGGCCCAGGGGTGGCCGGGCGCCGTCACCACGATCAGCCGGTCGTGGGCGACGACCGCGGAGTCCAGGCCGGGCGGGACGTCCAGCCCCTCCACGAAGCCGAGGTCCGCCTCCCCCGCGACCAGCCGTTCCGCCACCGACGCCGAGTTCCCGGCCAGCAGCGACACCGCGGTGTCGGGGCGCTGGGCGCGCAGCGCGAGCAGCCAGCCCGGCAGCAGGTACTCGGCGATCGTCATGCTCGCCGCCACCCGCAGCCGGGAGTCGCGGCGATCGCGCAGCGCCTGCGTGCCCGCGTCGAAGGCCTCCGCCGCCTCCACCACCCGGCGCGCCCAGTCGGTCACCAGCGCTCCGGTGCCGGTGAGCCGGGAGCCGCGCGGCGACCGGTCCACCAGCGCCAGGCCCAGTCTGCGTTCCATCGAGCGGATCCGGCTGCTGGCGGCGGGCTGGGTGATGCCGAGTTCCCGCGCGGCCGCGCCGAGGCTGCCCAGCCGGGCCACCGCCAACAGCAGTTCCAGGGCGCCGAGGTCCGGGACGCGGTGGGCGATCGAATCCCCCTGTTCCCGGGCCCAGCCCGGGCCGCTCGTCTCGCTCATAAGCCCACCTTATGTCCCCATAGGCACATCGGCCCTGGTCGCGGGCCATGGGCGGGGGGATGGTGGAGGCATGGTCACCGATGTCCTTCCACTGTCCCGTCCGGCGGTCCGTGTCGCGGCGGTCCGCCACCTCGGCCCGAACTGGTACGCCTCCGTCATGGGCACCGCCATCGTGGCCACGGCGGGCGCGGGGCTGCCCGTCCACGTTCCCGGTCTGCGTGCCGTCTGCGCGGTCGTGTGGGTTCTGTCGTTCGCTCTGCTGGTGACCCTGCTGACCGCCCGTGCCCTGCACTGGACCCACCATCGGGACCAGGCCCGCGCTCATCTCCTCGATCCCGCGGCGGCCCCGTTCTACGGCTGTCTGGCCATGGCGCTGCTGGCCGTGGGCGGGGGCGCCGTCACGGTCGGCCGGGACGTGATCGGAACGGAGGCCGCGGTCGCCCTCGACACGGTTCTCTTCACCGCCGGCACCGTCGTAGGCCTGGCGGCAGCCGTCGCGGTGCCGTACCTCATGGTCGTACACCATCGGATCGAGCCGGGGCAGGCGACGCCCGTGTGGCTGCTGCCGGTCGTCGCGCCCACGGTGTCCGCCGCGCTCGGACCGCTGCTGGTGCCGCATCTGCCGCCCGGCCAGCCCCGGGAGACGCTGCTGCTGGGCTGCTTCGCGCTGTTCGGGCTGAGTCTGCTGGCGGCCCTGCTGATGCTGCCGCTGATCTTCGGCCGGCTGCTCACCGGCGGGCCGCTGCCGCTCGCGCTCACCCCGACCCTGTTCCTGGTGCTCGGCCCGCTCGGCCAGTCCACCACAGCCGTGGGGAACGTCGCGGACGCCGCGCCGGGGGTCGTCCAGGCCCCGTACGAGCAGGCCTTCGCGGGCTTCACCGTCCTGTACGGCGTCCCCGTCCTGGGGTTCGCGCTGCTCTGGCTGTGTCTGGCCGCCGCCCTGTGTCTGCGGGCCCACCGGCACGGGATGGGCTTCGCGATGACCTGGTGGGCCTTCACCTTCCCGGTCGGCACCTGTGTCACCGGCGCCGCGGCGCTGGCCCGGCACACCGGTCTTGCCGCCTTCGACTGGCTCGCGGTCGCGCTGTACGTCGTCCTCGTGGGCGCCTGGGCGACGGTGGCCGTGCACACCGTCCGCGGCCTGCTCAGCGGTGTGCTGCTCGCAGGGCCGACGCCAGCGCCCGGGGCGCCTCGGCGAGCGACGGCCCGTACCACGTCAGGTGCCGTCCGCTGACGAACGCGCAGGGCAGGCCGGGGAAGGCCTCGGGGCCGTCGTCGGGGGTGAACCGGTAGGGCTCGTCGGGGAGCACGACGAGGTCCGGCCGGGCGGCGCGCAGTTCCTCCAGGGGGACGCGCGGGTAGCGCTCGGGGTGGGACGCGTACAGGTGGTCGACGCCCAGGCGGGCGAGCACGTCACCGGCGAAGGTGTCACGGCCCAGGACCATCCAGGGGCGGCGCCACACGGGCACGACGGCGGTCGTACGTCCTGCGGCGACGGCCGTGAGTCCCGGGGCCGCGGTCGTCGGCGCCGCCCAGGCCGCCTCCGCCTCGTCCAGCCAGCGCGGCCGGCTCCGTGCCCCACAGGCCCGCAGCACCCGGTCCAGTTCACGGAAGGCCTGCGGCACGTCCCGCACCTCGGTCACCAGCACCTCGACACCGCCCGAGCGCAGCGCGTCCAGGTCCGGTGCGCGGTTCTCCTCCTCGTTGGCGACCACCAGGTCGGGCGCGAGGGCGAGGATCCGCTCGGTCTTCGGGTTCTTCGTCCCGCCGACGCGGACCACGTCGAGGCCGGCGGGGTGGGTGCACCAGTCGGTGACACCGACCAGGGCGCCGGGCAGGGACACGGCCACCGCCTCGGTGAGGGACGGCACCAGCGAGACGATCCGCACGCTCTACCGCCGCCTGCCGCGCCTGTCCTGGACGGCCTCGACGTGCTCCGCCACCGCCACCACGACCACACGGGTGTCCGGCACGGTCGCCCGCCACCGGTGGCGCACCCCGCCGGTCAGGTACAGGGTGTCCCCGCGGCCGAGGCGGTACGCGCGGCCTTCGGCCTCGATCTCCACCGCGCCGTCGGCGACGTACATCAGCTGGTCGTTGCGGTACTGGATCTCGCGGCCCGCCTCGTGGTCGCCGGTGAACTCCGAGGCGTGCATCTGGTGGTGCCCGCGCACCAGCGACCGGGCCTGGGGTCCGGCGTCCGGCACCGTGTCCTCGGCGCGCACGACGTCCACGCTGCACGCCGGGTCGGCGGCGGCCAGGAGCTCGACGGCGGTGGTGCGCAGGGCGTCGGCGACCTTCTCCAGGGAGCTTCTGCTGGGGCGCGCCCGGTCGTTCTCGACCTGGCTCAGAAAGGGGACCGACAGGCCGCTCCGCTCGGCCACGACGGCAAGGGTGAGCTCCAGCGCGCGACGGCGCCGCCGCACGGCCGCGCCCACCCGCAGGGGCTGTTCCTTGTGGTCGCCCATCGCGCCCGCTGCCTCCTCCGCTCGTCGCCCGGTCGTCCGTGCGCGAGGGTCCGCGCGCACTCCTCCTGATGAGTTCTCTGCACCCTACGCATGTTCGGCAAACCGTTTCAGGCGGCCGTCACATCGGCGACACATCGCGTCGGGTCGGACCTCACAGTTCTCGCCAGTGGATCAATCGGCCGGACTTTCGGAGCCTCACTCCCCTCGCGCGGGACGAACGGGCTGATGGGCAGGGTCGGGCGCCCTCCGGGACCGGTGACGGGCGTGTCCGACGGGGCCGCCGGGACCCGGCTGCCGCCGGGGGCGCGGACGGTCGGCAGGTCGGCGTGTCCGGACGCGGGCCGCTGGGCCGACGCCGGCCGACTGCCGTGTTCCTCCCGCACGGACCGACCCTCGATCAGCACGAGCGCGGTGCTTTTAGATCGAACGCGTGAGCGCTCCCCGATGTTCCCGACCGTTGGCCGGGCAGGCCCCCGATCGCCTCCCGGTCCCGAACCTGCTGGTCGAGGCGGGGTGGGCAGGGGCGTCGAGGCGGCGCCGTCCCGGTCGGGGGCGGTGGACGCGGGCGAGGGGAAGGCGGGCCGGGGACGGGTGGACCACGGCCCTCCCGGCGCCGGGGGAACGGCCGGGGAACTGTGGGCGAACCGGCCGTGGCAGCCGGACGCCCCGGCCGGGTCCACGCGTGGACCCGGCCGATTCGTAGCTTTGTGTGGTTGTCCGGATCTTTTCCGTAGACATGGGAGTGATCCCCCGGCGCGCGAGGGGCGCACGGGCTCCGGCCGGTTTCCGGACACGACCCGAGGGGGCGGGGCCGACATCGTCCTCGCCCTGGTCCGGGACGCCGGTATCGAGCCCGGCGACGAACCCTGGCTAGGCGCCCTCGCCCTGCCCGACGAGGACGGCG